>NZ_JBEOXS010000023.1:0-114583 GCF_040296705.1 Streptomyces sp. NPDC002055 | reverse complement strand
CGATCCCCGCCGCCAGGGCCTGAGCGGCCCGCTCGAAGGAGCCGCGCGCCACCGGATCGCCGGCCGGCGGCGCCCGCGCCCCGCTGCCGCACCGGGCAACCGCTCACGGCTCCGCCTCCGATTTCCTTGCCGCCCGGCTTCCGGGGACCCGTCCCCGGACCGGACACGCCAGGCACTCCATGCCCCCGGTGGCCCCGCCACCGGGGGCATGGTGCGTCCCGCCCCGCCCGCAGTGACAGACTGGCCGGGAACCCGCCGGCGCCGGGGCGGCACAGGCCTCCCGGGGGCCGGCCCGTCTCGAGAGAGGGATACGCGCCATGGCGATCGAGGTCGGTACGAAGGCCCCGGATCTTGAGCTGAAGAACCAGCACGGCGAGACCGTGCGTCTCTCCGACTTCCGCGGGGAGAAGAACGTCGTGCTCCTCTTCTACCCGTTCGCCTTCACCGGCGTCTGCACCGGCGAGCTGTGCGCCCTGCGGGACGAGCTGCCCCGCTTCGTCAACGACGACGTGCAGCTGCTTGCCGTCTCCAACGACTCCCCGTTCACCCTCCGCGTCTTCGCCGAGCAGGAGGGGCTGGAGTACCCGCTGCTGTCGGACTTCTGGCCGCACGGCGAGGCGTCGCGCGCCTACGGCGTCTTCGACGAGGAGAAGGGCTGCGCGGTCCGCGGCACCTTCATCATCGACAAGGAGGGCGTGGTGCGCTGGACCGTGGTCAACGGTCTGCCCGACGCCCGGGACCTGAAGGAGTACGTGAAGGCCCTCGACACGCTCTGACCGGGACTCTCCGCGGCAAACCCCCTGTAGTCGGGGGGGAACCGCTCACTAGGATCGATTCGTTGATCCGATGCCAAGCACGACGGGGGCGCAGGTTGTCTACGTTCCCCTCGAATCGATGGGAGGACTCGTGGGAGTCAGCCTCAGCAAGGGCGGCAACGTCTCGCTGTCCAAGGCAGCCCCCAACCTGACGGCGGTCACCGTCGGACTGGGCTGGGACGCCCGTACCACCACCGGTACCGACTTCGACCTCGACGCCAGCGCCCTGCTGACCAACGCCGAGGGCAAGGTCGGCAACGACCAGAACTTCGTGTTCTTCAACAACCTCAAGAGCCCGGACGGCTCGGTCGAGCACACCGGTGACAACATCACCGGCGAGGGCGAGGGCGACGACGAGCAGATCAAGGTGAACCTCGCCGCCGTGCCGGCCGATGTCACCAAGATCGTGTTCCCCGTCTCGATCTACGAGGCGGAGAGCCGTCAGCAGAGCTTCGGCCAGGTCCGCAACGCGTTCATCCGCGTGGTGAACCAGGCCGACAACAACGAGCTGGCGCGGTACGACCTCAGTGAGGACGCCTCGACGGAGACCGCCATGGTCTTCGGCGAGCTGTACCGCAATGGCGCGGAATGGAAGTTCCGGGCCATCGGACAGGGGTATGCCTCGGGTCTGCGCGGCATCGCGCAGGACTTCGGGGTCAACGTCTGACCGCGGGTCCACCGGTGTCCGGCGCCGCCACCCTCCCGGGGTGCGGCGCCGGACGCGGATCGGGTGCCGCTCGCGCAGGTCACCCGCAGATCACTCAGGGGAGGAAACACACATGGGCGTCACGCTCGCCAAAGGGGGCAATGTCTCCCTCTCCAAGGCCGCGCCGAACCTCAGGCAGGTGATGGTCGGACTGGGCTGGGACGCGCGCTCCACCACCGGTGCGGCGTTCGACCTCGATGCCAGTGCCCTGCTCTGCCAGGCGGGCAAGGTGCTCGGCGACGAGTGGTTCGTCTTCTACAACAACCTCAAGAGCCCGGACGGCTCCGTGGAGCACACCGGCGACAACCTCACCGGTGAGGGCGAGGGCGACGACGAGTCGCTCCTGGTGGATCTCTCCACCGTCCCCGAGTACGTGGACAAGATCATCTTTCCGGTCTCGATTCATGACGCCGACGCCCGCGGCCAGACATTCGGCCAGGTCAGGAATGCGTTTATCCGGGTGGTGAACCAGGCGGACCAGCAGGAGCTGGCGCGTTACGACCTGAGCGAGGACGCCTCGGGCGAAACCGCGATGATCTTCGGCGAGGTCTACCGGTACGAAGGGGAATGGAAGTTCCGGGCGGTGGGACAGGGGTACGCGTCAGGACTCCGCGGCATCGCTCTAGACTTCGGGGTCAATGTTTCGTAAAGCCTGCGCCCCGGGCGCGGGGGACCCCGTACACACGATTGGGTAGCCAGTGCTTCTGAAAACGTTCGGCTGGTCGTTCGCCGTCACGGTGATCGGCCTTGCCGCAGCCGCCTGGGGATGGGGGTGGCAGGCGTTCGGGGTCGTGTTGATCCTGTCCATCCTCGAGATCTCCCTCTCCTTCGACAACGCCGTCGTCAATGCCGGCGTGCTGAAGAAGATGAATGCCTTCTGGCAGAAGATCTTCCTCACCATCGGCATTCTCATCGCGGTCTTCGGTATGCGGCTGGTGTTCCCGGTCGTGATCGTCGCGATCAGCGCCAAGGTGGGGCCGATCGAGGCCGTGCAGCTCGCTCTGGACAAGCCGGACGAGTACCAGGCCCTGGTCACCGACGCCCACCCGGCGATCGCCGCCTTCGGTGGCATGTTCCTGCTGATGATCTTCCTGGACTTCATCTTCGAGGACCGGGACATCAAGTGGCTCGGCTGGATCGAGCGCCCGCTCGCCAAGCTCGGCAAGGTCGACATGCTGTCGGTCTGCATCGCCCTGATCGTGCTGCTGGTCTCGGCGATGACCTTCGCCACCCACGCGCACCAGAGCACCGGTCACGCCGACAAGTCGTCCACCGTGCTGCTCGCGGGGGTCGCCGGTCTGATCACCTACCTCCTGGTGGGCGGACTCTCCGGCCACTTCGAGAACAAGCTCGAGGAAGAGGAGGAGCGCGAGCAGGAGGCCGAGGAGGAGGCCAAGAAGGCGGGCAAGGAGCCCACCATGGTCGGCATCGCGGGCAAGGCCGCGTTCTTCATGTTCCTCTACCTCGAGGTGCTGGACGCGTCCTTCTCCTTCGACGGCGTCATCGGCGCCTTCGCCGTCACCAACCAGATCTTCTGGATGGCGCTGGGCCTCGGCATCGGCGCGATGTACGTCCGGTCGCTCACGGTCTACCTGGTGCGCCAGGGCACGCTCGACGAGTACGTCTACCTGGAGCACGGTGCGCACTACGCCATCGGCGCCCTCGCGGTGATCCTGCTCGTCACCATCCAGTACGAGATCCCCGAGGTCATCACCGGCGGCATCGGCGTCCTGCTGATCGCCCTGTCCTTCTGGTCGTCGGTGCGCCGCAACCGCGCCGAGGCGGCCGAGGGCGGCTCCAGCGAGGAGAAGTCCGAGGTCACCTCCGGGGTGTGACCACAGCGGGTTTGAGGAACGCTCTGAACCGGGGCGGTCACGAGGCGCAGTCCTCGTGGCCGCCCCGTGCTGTTCGGGGCCGACAAATGTGGGGGTCGAGATGTCCTTCTGGAACAACGTGCTGCGGGGCGGAGGGTCGGGATTCGACAGCGGCAACGCGTCGTCGAACACCATCGAGCTGACGAAACGCCATGCGACGGTGTCGCTCACCAAACAGGGCGCGGCCACCGGAAATCTGCGCGTCAATCTGTCCTGGCGGATGCGCACGTCCGACATCGGCGGCCGCACCCGGAGCATCAGAGACCTGCTGCGCCACCCGCTCAGGATGTTCCAGCCCGAGATGGTGCAGGCGCAGGGGCCCGCGGTGGTGCAGATCGACCTCGACCTGGCCTGCCTCTACGAGCTGCAGGACGGCACCAAGGGCGTCGTCCAGCCGCTCGGCGAATTCCTCGGCGACATCAATTCCCCGCCGTATGTGAAGCTCAGCGGCGACGACCGGTTCGGATCCGGCTCCGGCGAGACGATCTACATCAACCTGGACCACCGGGACGAGATCAAGCGGCTGCTGATCTTCGTCTACATCTACGACGGCACCCCGGCCTTCGACCGCACGCACGCCGTCGTCACCCTCTACCCCAGCAACGGCCCGCGGGTGGAGATCGGCCTCGACGAGCGCGCCCCGCAGGCCCGCTCCTGCGCCGTGCTGATGATCGAGAACAACAAGGGCGAGCTGACGGTCCGGCGCGAGGTGAAGTACGTCTACGGCTTCCAGGCCGAGCTCGACCGGCTCTACGGCTGGGGGATGCACTGGGGCCGGGGGTACAAGAAGACCGGGGTCTAGGCAGCACGACCGCCACGACCGGCACGTCCGGGCCGTCCCGGACGCCGGCCGTCCGAACGGCCCGTGCGCCGGGGCCGGTTCCGGCACACGGAACCGGCCGCCGTCACCTCATCGGTTCTGCTGGAACTGCGGCCCCTGGGGCGGCAGCGTCACCGGCTCGCCCGTCGCGGACTGCGGATAGCCGTACGCGGGCTGCTGCGGGTAGCCGTAGGCGGGCGCGGGCTGCTGCGGCGGCACCGTGGGCGGTGCGGTCGGAGGCAGCGGGGGATAGCCGTACCCCTGCTGCAGGGGCTCGGTGGGCGCGGAGTCGGCGACGGGGCGCGGCTCGGGCTGTGCCTCGGGCAGCGGCTGGGACGGCGACTGCTGCGCCTCGGGACCGGGCTGCGGCCAGGCCTCCGGCTCCGGGGTGCCGGCCGTCTCCGGCCCGCCCTCCTCGACCGAGATCCCGAACTCGGTGGCCAGGCCGAGCAGACCGGAGTCGTAGCCCTGGCCCAGCGCGCGGAACTTCCAGGCGTCCCCGCGACGGTAGAACTCTCCGCAGATCAGGGCGGTTTCGTCGCCGGTCTCGGGCTGCACCACGAACGTCGCGATCGGCTCGCCGCTGCCGGGCTCGCCGCCCGCCGCCGGCTCGTCGGCGGCGTACAGCAGCACGCACAGGTCCTGGACCATGCCGAAGGCGCCGCCGTCCGCGGACGCGGCCAGCACCACCCGGTCGACCGACGGTTCCATCGGCGGCAGCTCCGCCTCGATGGTGTCGGTGAGCCCTTCGGCCAGCCGCTTCTTGGGCAGGTGGCGGACCAGGCCGGACGGGTGCTGCGGCTGGTTGTAGAAGATGAAGTCCTCATCCGTACGCACCCGCCCGTCGGGGCCCAGCAGCAGGGCCGACGCATCGACATCGGGTACGTCCGGACCGGGGGTCCAGCGCAGTACCGCCCGTACGGTGGTGGCCTCCAGCGGGATGTTCGACCCCTTGAGCATCGCATGCGTCATGTCCGCAATCCTGCCCTCCCCGTGACGGCGGGAACAACGCGGGGGTTCGGAGACGCCCCCGGTGTCCGGCCGTCGGCAACGTCGGTGACGCGTACCGGCTACTTGGTTTTTATGGACTCGTTCATGGTTTTGGGGAACTCTTGACCCTTGGCCGGACGTACGATGACCGGCTGGATCGAGTCGTCGCACTGTCATCAGCACGGGGGAACGCATGCGTCATTTCGGGCACCTGTCGCCCGGCGTCCGCCAGGGACTGTTCCACCGTGAACCGGCCGAGTTCACCGCGGACGCCCCGGCCCGTACGCTCGCCGCCGCCCTCGGCGCGACGCTCTACAGCCCCGCGACCCGTCCCCGGCTCGCCGAGGACGTGCTCAAACAGGCCGACCGCGGTGTGGTGTCCATGGTGCTGTGCCTGGAGGACTCCATCAGCGACACCGAGGTCGCGGCGGCCGAGGACAACCTGGTCCGGCACCTCACCGCCCTCCACGACGGCGCACGGGACCACCCGCTGCTCTTCGTCCGGGTCCGGGAGCCGGGGCAGATCCCCGACCTCGTGCACCGGCTCGGGCCGGCCGTGCGGACCCTGTCCGGATTCGTGCTGCCGAAGTTCACCGAGGAGCGCGGAGTGCCCTTCCTGGAGGCGCTGACCGCGGCCGAGACGGACTGCGGACGGCGGCTTTTCGCCATGCCCGTCCTGGAGTCCCCGGAACTGCTGCACCTGGAGAGCCGCCCCGAGACGCTGGCCGGCATCCGGCGGACCGTCGACAAGTACCGCGACCGCGTCCTGGCGCTCCGGCTCGGCGTCACCGACTTCTGCTCCGCCTACGGACTGCGCCGCCCGCCGGACATGACCGCCTACGACGTCCAGATCGTCGCCTCGGTGATCGGCGACGTGGTGAACACCCTCGGCCGCGCGGACGGCACCGGCTACACCGTGACCGGGCCGGTCTGGGAGTACTTCCGGCTCCAGGAGCGGATGTTCAAGCCCCAGCTGCGGCGCAGCCCGTTCACCGGGCGCGCCGAGGAGCTGCGCACCGCGCTCATCGAGCACGACCTCGACGGGCTGCTGCGGGAGATAGAGCTCGACCGGGCCAACGGTCTGCAGGGCAAGACCTGCATCCACCCGTCGCACGTCACCCCCGTTCATGCATTGTCCGTGGTCAGCCATGAGGAGTTCAGCGACGCAGCGGACATACTGAAACCGGAACGCTGCGGCGGCGGAGTGCTGCGGTCGGCGTACACGAACAAGATGAACGAGGTGAAGCCGCACCGGGCGTGGGCCGAGCGCACGCTCCTGCGGGCCGAGGTCTTCGGGGTGGCCCGGGAGGACGTGGGCTTCGTCGAACTGCTCGCCGCGGGGCTGACGTGACCGCTGCGGGCCGCGGCGGGCGGACGGCCGTGCGGGGCAGGCCGGGGACCGGGTCTCCGGGGAACGGCTCCGCCGGGACCGGGGCGCCTCCCGGGAGGGCGGCGGCGAGCGGTGTGGCTGCCGCGGACATGACGGAACACGGGACGGTCGTCGACGGGACGGCCGCCGACAGGACGGGAGAACGGCGCGGCATGGTGTGGTCGGGACAGTGGGTCGCGGACCGGCTGGGTGTGGAGCTCACCGGGGACGAGGAGCTGACCGGCCTGCTGGGCATGGCGCTGCGCCGCAACCCCAAACGGGCCCACCTCCTCGTCTCGAACGTCCTCGGCAAGCATGTGCCGCAGCGGCCGGACACCGTCCACGGAGCGGGCTTCGGGCTGGGCCGGCGGGTGCGCGAGCTGCTCGGCGAGGAGGCCGCCGCGCGGGCCGTCGTCCTGGGCTACGCCGAGACCGCCACCGGCCTCGGCCACTCGGTCGCCGACGGGCTGGGCACCGCGCCGTGCCTGCACTCCACCCGCCGCCCGGTGGCCGGGGTCGGGCCGGCCGCCGAGTTCCAGGAGGCCCACAGCCACGCCACCGACCACCTGCTGCTGCCCGAGGATCCTCAGCTGCTGACCGGGGACGGCCCGCTGGTCCTGGTCGACGACGAATTCTCCACCGGCAACACCGTCCGCAACACCATCCGCTCGCTGCACGCCCGCCACCCGCGCGACCACTACGTGGTGGTCGCCCTCGTCGACATGCGGTCGGCCGGGGACCGGGAGCGGCTCGACGCCTTCGCCGCGGGGCTCGGCGCCCGGGTGGACCTGGTCGCCCTGGCCGCGGGCGGCGTCCGGCTGCCCGAGGACGTCCTGGACCGGGGCCGCCGGCTCGTCGAGGAGCACGAGACCCCGCCGCCCGCTCCCGCGGACCCCCACGCGGCGGTGCGCGTCGACCTGGGCTGGCCCGCGGGCCTCCCGGACGGCGGACGGCACGGCTTCACCCCCGCCCACCGGGACGCGCTCGACCGGGCCCTGCCGGACATGGCCGCCCGGATCGCCGCAGCCCTGCCCGCCGGGGCCCGGCGGGTGCTCGTCCTCGGCTTCGAGGAGCTGATGTACGCGCCGCTGCGGCTGGCGCAGGCCCTGGACCGGGCGGCGGACGCGGAGGTCCGCTACTCCACCACGACGCGCTCCCCGGTCCTCGCCGTGGACGCCCCCGGATACGCGATCCGCACCCGGCTCGTCTTCGGCGACCACGACGCCCCGGCGGACGGCCCCGGGCTCCGCTACGCCTACAACGTCGCCCCCGGCAGCGACCCCGGCCGCCGCTTCGACGCGGTCGTCGCCGTGGTCGACTCCGTCGGCGACACCCCCGGACTCCAGGCCCCCGACGGCCTGCTGGCACATCTGGCCCCGCACACCGACCGGGTGCTGCTCGCCGTGGTGCCCTCGTACGTCCCCGCGCCGGCGCGGAACCGCACCGCGCCCGGCGGTGAGCGGCGGGACGATGGCCGACACCAGGACGACATCCCGGCGGCGGCCCCCGGCGCCGGCCGGCCGGGCACCGGGGCCCTCCCGGAGCCGCTGCGCGGACCGGCCTTCTCGTCCTACGCCCCCGACGACGTCGGCTGGCTCCTCCAGGACTTCTCCGAAGCCGCGCTGGAGGCACCCACCGAGGAGCGGGAGGAGGCGATCCAGCGCGGCGGCGCCCACTACGCCGAGTCGCTGCCCGTCGAGTACCAGCCCAACGCCGCCTACCAGGAGCTCTTCCGCTCCGCGCTGGACACCTCCGCCGCCCGGATCGCCCGCGCGGTCGGCACCGTCACCGAGACCGTCCTCGCCGAACGCGGCGGCGCGGACCGCCGGGGCGGCGGCCCGGTCCTGGTGTCCCTGGCGCGCGCCGGAACCCCCGTCGGCGTCCTCATGCGCCGCTGGGCCCGGCACGCGCACGGCC
The DNA here is from genome assembly GCF_040296705.1 of Streptomyces sp. NPDC002055. Classification (NCBI taxonomy): domain Bacteria; kingdom Bacillati; phylum Actinomycetota; class Actinomycetes; order Kitasatosporales; family Streptomycetaceae; genus Streptomyces; species Streptomyces sp. NPDC002055. The sequence continues at coordinate 106,092 of NZ_JBEOXS010000023.1, read as the reverse complement.
TCGACCTCCCGCACTACGCCATCTCCATCGTCCGCGGCCGGGGCATCGACACCACGGCGCTGCGCTGGCTGGCGGCCCACCACGACCCGGCCGACGTCGTCTTCGTCGACGGCTGGACCGGCAAGGGCGCCATCACCCGCGAACTGGCCGCCGCCGTCGCGCCCTTCCCCGGATTCGACCCGGAGGTCGCGGTGCTCGCCGACCCGGGCCGCTGCGTCCGCACCTACGGCACCCGCGAGGACTTCCTCATCCCCTCCGCCTGCCTGAACTCCACGGTCTCCGGCCTGGTCTCGCGGACCGTGCTGCGCGCCGACCTCGTCGGGCCGGACGACTTCCACGGCGCGAAGTTCTACCGCGAACTGGCCGGATCCGATGTCTCCGGCCTCTTCCTCGACACCGTCGCCGCCCGCTTCGCCGAGGTCACCGACGACGCCACCCGCGACGCCAAGGAGCTCATGGCCGCCGACCGCACCCCCACCTGGGAGGGCTGGGCCGCGGTGGAGCGGATCAGCGAGCAGTACGGCATCCACGACGTGAACCTCGTCAAACCCGGCGTCGGCGAGACCACCCGCGTCCTGCTGCGCCGCGTCCCCTGGCGGATCCTCGCGCGCCGCGGCGCGGGCGCCGACCTGGACCACGTACGGCTCCTCGCCGAGCAGCGCGACGTGCCGGTCGAGGAGGTCGACGGCCTGCCCTACACCTGCGTCGGGCTGATCCACCCCCGCTACACCCGCGGCGCGACCGGCACCGACGGCCGGGCGGTGAACGCGTCATGACACCGGCTCCCGCCGCTCCCGCCCTGGTCGCCAGCGACCTCGACCGCACCCTGATCTACTCCGCGGCCGCCCTCGGGCTCGACATGCCCGACGACCGGGCCCCCCGGCTGCTCTGCGTCGAGGTCTACCAGCACCAGCCGCTCTCCTACGTGACCGAGACCGCGGCCGGCCTGCTCGCCGAACTGGCCCGCGCCGCGGTCTTCGTGCCCACCACCACCCGCACCCGGGAGCAGTACGGCCGCATCCGCCTGCCCGGCCCCGCCTCCCGGTACGCGATCTGCGCCAACGGCGGGCACCTCCTGGTGGACGGCGTGTCCGACCCCGACTGGCAGGCCCACGTCCGCCGCACCCTGGACTCCGGCTGCGCCCCGCTCGCCGCCGTCCGCGAGTACCTGGTGCGCTCCGCCGATCCGTCCTGGCTGCTCAAGGAGCGGGTCGCCGAGGACCTCTTCGCCTATCTCGTCGTCGACCGGGGGCTGCTCCCCGACAACTGGGTGAAGGACCTCGCCGACTGGGCCGAGGAGCAGGGCTGGACCGTCTCGCTGCAGGGCCGCAAGGTCTACGCCGTGCCGAAGCCGCTCACCAAGAGCGCCGCCCTCGCCGAGGTCGTGCGCCGCACGGGCGCCGGCCGGGTCCTCACGGCGGGGGACTCGCTCCTCGACGCGGACCTGCTGCTCGCAGGCGACCGGGGGTGGCGTCCCGGCCACGGCGAACTGGCCGACAGCGGCTGGACCGCGCCCCACGTCACCGCGCTCGGGCTGCGCGGGGTGGCCGCCGGGGAGGAGATCCTGCGGGAGGCGCTGCGGGCCGTCTCCCGATGAGGCTGCACGCCGTCTCCGGGTGAGCCAGGATGACGGCATGGCTGAGTCGAAATCGAACCCGCTGACCCAGGAGCTCTACGACTACGTGCTCGCGCACAACCCGCCGCTCGACCCGGTGCAGCGCGAGCTCGTCGAGACCACGCACACCGCCCTCGCCGACGTCGCCGGCCTCCAGGTGGCCGAGGAACAGGGCCCGTTGCTGGCCTTTCTGGTACGGCTCACCGGCGCCCGGCACATCGTGGAGGTCGGCACCTTCACGGGCCTGTCCACCCTCTCCATGGCCGAGGCGCTGCCGCCCGGCGGCCGGGTGATCGCCTGTGACGTCTCGGAGGAGTGGACCGCGTACGGCCGCACGGCCTGGGCGAAGGCCGGGGTGGCCGACCGCGTCGACCTGCGGATCGCGCCCGCCCTCGACACCCTGCGCGGCATGCCCGAGGAGCCGCACATCGACCTGGCGTTCCTGGACGCCGACAAGGAGAACTACATCCCGTACTGGGAGGAACTGGTGCCCAGGATGCGGCAGGGCGGCCTGGTGGTCGTGGACAACGTGCTCTTCCACGGCCAGGTCCCCGACCCGGCCGCCACCGGTCCCGCGGCCTCGATCCGGGCGTTCAACGACCATGTGGTCGCGGACGGCCGCATGGAGTCGGTGCTGGTCACGATCGCGGACGGCCTGACGCTGTCCCGCAAACGCTGATACGACGACCCTGAGCGCCGCACGCCCTAGGACCGGCCGGTCCGGGAGGCAGCGAGGGCACGGGCATCCGGGGCGGTCACGGGCAGGCCGACCGCCCGGGCCGCTCCGGAGGCGGCGGTGAGCGCCGCCTCGGAGGGCAGCGGTGGCGTCGGTGAGGGCCGCCTCGGAGGGCAGCGGTGGCGTGCGGTCAGCCGCAGCAGCCGCCACCGCAGCAGCCGCCTCCGCCGCCACCGGCGGGCGCGGCCGGAGCCGAGGCGGTGCCGCCCACGGCGACGGTGGACAGCAGCTTCACCGTGTCCTGGTGGCCGTCCGGGCAGGTGGCGGGCGCGTCGGACTCGGCCATCGGGCGGTTGAGCTCGAAGGTGGTCCCGCAGGAGCGGCAGCTGTACTCGTAGCGAGGCATGGCCCCAGAGTATCCGCCCCGGTGGGGGAGCGGTGGTCCTCGGCGGCCCTCCGGCGCAGTTGGCCGGAACGCTCGGCCGGGGCGGCTGGAACCGGCGGCCGGAACGGGCGGCCGGAAACCCACCGGGAACCGACGGCCGGAACCCGGCCCGGTCCTGGCGACGCGTGCGTCCGGGTATCGGCCGTCTCCGTCCCGGCCGTTCCTGTTCCTTCCGATCCTTCCGACCCTGCTGTTCCGGCCCTCTCCGTCCCGTCCGTCAGCCGTCAGCCGTCCGCCGTCCGCCGTCAGTCGCGCTGCCGGGCCTGGATGCTCAGCCGGGTCGCCTTGGCGCGCAGTGCCGCCTGCTCCCGCTCGGCCTGCTCGGGGTGCCGGGACCGCCAGTACGGGTTGTCGTGCGGCAGCGTCAGACTCACCCGTCCGTACATCCCGAAGATCATCAACAGGATGCCGACCACAAAGCTGAACAGCACGTTCTGGATGCGGAACGCCAGGAAGTTGACGTCGGTCTCCAGCAGCGCCAGATTGACGAACCCGCTGAGCAGGAACCCCACGCTGATCACGATGTTCAGCGTCGAGGCGAAGTTCCCGCCGAGCACCATGCCGACGAAGAGCAGCACGCCCACGACGATCGACAGCACGCTCAGCGCGCCGTTGGTGTTCAGCCCGGCCACCGTGTCACCGCCGGTGTCGAACACCCCGATGTTGCCGGTGAGTCCCACGATGCCGAACGCCAGCAGCACCAGCCCCATGACCCCGGCGCCCACCCGGTAGACCTTGCTCAGACGGTGGTCCACGGGCAGGTGCTCGTCGAGGCGGATCCTCCGGCGACGCGCGGCCCGATCGCTCCGTGGGGTCCGTTCGCTGCGTGGGGTGCGTGCGCTGCGTGGGGTGCGTGCGCTCCGATCACTCCGTGCGGTGGGGTCGGCGGCCATGGAACCGCCTCCTTCCCGGTCGCGAGCACGGGCGCGCACCGGGCCGCGCCCACTCCCAGCATCCGTTCCCCCCGCGCACCTCGCCACCGAGCCGGACCGGCGGGGACGGGGGCCGGCGGTGACAGGCACCAGCGCGGACAGGGACCAGCGCGGATCGGCACCACCGCGGCAGGGACTGCCCGCTGCCGGGCGCCGCGGGGTGCGAGCCGGGCCGCAGGGGAGGCGCCGCAGGGGAGGCGCCTCAGGGGAGGCGGAGAAGCCTAGGGAGCGCTCCCGTGCCCCAGGTCCTCGCGGATCCCGGCCACGACCCGCGCCACGGTCCTCCGGACGCCCTCGGTCTCCGTGAGGAAGTGCCAGTAGTCCGGGTGCCGGCCCTCCAGGCCGGCCACGGCCCGGTCCAGCCGGGCCACCGCGTCGTCCAGCGGACGCGCGTGCCGGGGGTCCGGTGTGCTGCGCCCGGCCATCGCGAGGCGCTGGGCGTCCCGGATCGCGAACCGCGTGCGCTCGATCTCCCGCGAGGGGTCGGTGGACACCTCGTCCAGCCGCCGCAGCCGGTCACCGGCGGCCGACACCGCGTCGTCCGTGGTGTTCAGCAGCGCCCGGACCGTGCTGAGCAGCGACGTCGCGTCCGGCCAGCGCTGGTCGTCGCGGGCCGCCTGCGCCTCCTTGAGCTTCTCCTCGGCCTGGGCGACGGACCGGGCCGCCTGCTCCGGAACCGGCTGGAGGTCCTGCCAGCAGGCGGCGCTGTACCGGCGGCGCAGCTCGCTGAGCACCGGCTCGACCCCTTCGGACCGGGTGGTCAGCGCCTGGGCCCGGGTGCGCAGCGACACCAGCCGGCGGTCGATCTCCGCGGCCTTCTCGGGCAGCCGCTCGGCCTCGCTGCGCACGGCCTCCGCGCCCCGCAGCACCTCGTCCGCGCGGCGGATCGTCTCCTGGACGCCGTGCTGCCCCGCCCCCTGGTTGAGCTTGGTCAGCTCGGGGGAGAGCGCGGCGAGCCGGGCCGCGAGGTCATCCGCCCGCAGGCCGGAGGCGCGCACCTCGTCGAGGGCGCGGGTGGCGGCGAGCAGCGCCTGCCGGGCCCGTTCGACCGCGGGTGCCAGCCGCGCGAGTTGCGTCTCGGCCTTCTCCAGCAGCGGCCCGAGTCCCTGGGCGAACCGGTCGAGATCGACCTTGACCAGCTCCAGCTCGTTCCTGGCCCGGGTCAGATCGTCCCGGGCACGCGCGGCGGCGGCCGGCTCCAGGTCGTCGCGGTCCAGGTCGTGCGCGTCCACGGCACCGATGTAGGCACCGCTGACGTCGTCGATACGCCGCCCGAGGGTCCGGAACTCCTCGACGGCCCGCCGCGCGCCGGGGGAGTCGTCCACGGCGGAGATCGTCTCGATGGAGATCCGCAGGTCGCGCTGGGCGGTGTCGAGCTCGTAGAAGGCGGCGGCAGCGGCGTCCTTGGCGGTCTGCGCGTCGGCCCGCTGGTTCTCGCCGCGGCCCCACCAGCGGCGGGTGCCGCCGCCCGCGAAGGCCCCGGACGCGGTGACGGCCAGCAGCGCCAGCTGAACGGTGACGAGGGTGAGCACATCCCGGAGGACACCTGCTCGGTCCGGCGGCTCGGGGGTGCGACGGTGGCGTGCTCGCTGCGTGTACGGCTGCTGTGGTGTCGCCGTCACATCCCTCTCCCGTGCTCTTCCGCCCCTGCCCGGTGTCATTCTTCCACCCGGCAGGGACGAACACACGGGCCTGGTCAGTTCCCTGTACGCACCGTGATGTCGCCGTTGTCGCTGCGGGCGGTGACGGTGTGCCCGCTGCGGTCGCTCCGCGGCACCGAGACGTCGGTGTCGCCGTTGTCGGTGCCGGCCTCGACCCGGTACCGGGCGCGCGGCAGCGCGACGTCGGTCCCGCCGTTGTCGGTCCCGGTCTCGACCCGGTCGGGCACCCGGGCGAAGGCGAGCCGCACGTCTCCGTTGTCGGACTGCGCCGAGACCCGCCGGGCCCCTATGCCGGTGGCCGAGACGCCGCCGTTGTCGCTGCTGAGGTCGAGCCGCCCACGGCTGTCCCTCACCCGTACGGTGCCGTTGTCCGACGCCAGCGTCAGCGGGGTGCCGAAGCCCTTCGCCGTGAGATCCCCGTTGTCCCCCTTGACGGTCACCGCCGCCGCACGGGGCACCTTGATCACATGTCGTGTGTCGCAGTTGTTGATCAGCCCGTCGCAGTCGACGCCGATCCGCAGTTCGCCATCCTGCATCCGCCAGTACTTCTCCACGCCCCCGCCGACCGCGGTCCAGCCGTTGAACCACCGGGTGACCTCGATCTTCTCCACATCGGCGGGCACCAGCTCGACGTCCGTGTTCTCCGCGACGACGGTCAGGGCGTGCCCCCGGAGGGCGAAGTCGCGCCGCTCGGGCGTCTTGTCGTCCGCGGCATCCGCACTGCCGCAACCGGTGGCGGCCACGGCGAGCAACAGCGCTCCACTGAGCGCGACCACCGACCGGCCGGCGCGGCCACGGGGTGTACGGGCTCCGGCGCGGGCGGGCGTGTCGGCGTCGCCTGGCGTACGGGCGTCGGCGGTGTGGAGGTGGGGCGGACGGTGGCGGAGAGCCACGATGATCTCCCGGGAGGCTGGTGGCGACGAGGACGAAGGGTGCGGCGACGAGCACGGAAACCGGTAGCGACGAGGACGAGGAACGAAAACGCTCCTTGACTGTATGGAGTCGGACATGTGCGACGGCATCCGGCGGCCCACCGGGGGCGGGGTGGGGATAACCCGAGGTCCGGGGCTGTTCCTGGGGGGCGGCCTTGGGGGCGGGGGTCTGCGGGGCGGGGAGCGGGCTCTGTCCCGGTCGGGGAGGGAGGTCGTGTTCCCTGCCGGGTGGCCGGGCGGCGGAGGCAGGGGAAGCCCGGCCCTGCCCGGCAACAGTTTGGAGCTCCGGCCCGGGGGCCATGTACTCTGTCAGCTCATCCCAGGGCGCATAGCTCAGCGGTAGAGCGCTGCTCTTACAAAGCAGATGTCACAGGTTCAAATCCTGTTGTGCCCACCCTAGATGACCTGGTCGGAAGCCCTGTATCCCCTCGGATGCGGGGCTTCTGCTGGTCCCGGAGTCCACATGAAGTCCTCCACATCCCCCGGTGATCTTGCACCGTCTCTTCACTCGAACGAGGTATCGAACCCAAGTAGGGGCACGTGGAGACCGGAGCAGGAGCGGCGCGACCGGGACGCACGTACCGGCTGGCCGCAGCCATTGTTACGCGATGGTAAGTACGTGCATCAACTTTGGTGCCGAAAAAATGATCATGGAGCCCGAGTGTTGACCGGGTGCCGACCGACCTCCTGCCCGACTGGTGCTCCAGCAGCGCTGCGCCGTCCGCAGGCGGGTCCGCCGGCACCGTGAAGAGGCGTGGTTATCGCAGGAGCAGCTCGCCCACCTCGCCGGAGTGGGCTGGCAAGCGGTGTACCGGACGGAGCTGGGGGCTCACCGCATCTCCGTCGACCACCTGGTGATGATCGCCCGCGCGCACGACGTGAGCGTGGTCGACCTCTTCACGGCGTGAGAGAGCCCCGGCCGTCCGCCACGGGGAACGGACAGCCGGGGCCGGTCTCAATACGAGCTGACAACCTTGTCCGGGAAGCGGAGCCAGAATCGCTCGCCCTCCGGTGTCACGGTGAGCCCGAACTCCTCCGGACGCGGCATACCGGCAGAGAGCCACCACAGATGTGCTGCCTCGACCTCGTCCCACAGCCGGCGAGGCCCGTGCTGCCACACCGTGAACCGGTCCTCCCGGTGGCCGTCCCAGTCGACAGCGGCCCACGACTTCGCATCGGCAGTCGCCACCCACAACCGGCGCTGCACGCCGTCAAGGTCCGGCTCGTCCTGCCACGTGTGCCAGACGTCCCGCAACTGCATCCCCACGGCGAACCGGGCGGTCCAGTCGTCGCCCGTGACAGACCACGGCGACAGGCTCGTGCAGGACTCCACCGGAGTGTGCTCGTCACGGACGACGTCCCGGAAGATGCGGAGATCGATCCGCTGCCCGCGCATGAGCATGAACGCGGAGTGCGGCGAGAACCGTCCCGAGGCGGAGCCGTCTTCCTCGACGGTCAGCCGCAGCAGTCCGTAGCAGAACCACGGCGTCTCCCACGGGGTGAGGATCACCCCGCCCGGCCTGGTCTGCGCCACCCACGGGTAGGGCACTTCCTGCACGGAGCACGTCGCGATCACCCGGTCGTACGGGCCGCGGGCCGCATGTCCCTCCGCTCCGTCCGCGCCCACGACGCACGGGTCGTACCCAGCTCGCTTGAGCATGTCGGTCGCCTGGTCGGCGAGCCCGAGATCGACCTCGACCGTGGTGACCCGGTCCGATCCGAGCCGGGCCGACAGCAGCCCCGCGTTCCAGCCGGTGCCGGTGCCGATCTCCAGCACGTTCATGCCGTCGCGCACGTCCAGTTCCCGCAGCATGCGGAGCACGATCGACGGTGCCGAGGCCGACGAGGAGGGCCATACGTCCTCGTCGCCGGGGTCCTGTCCGTCGTTCACCTGGGTGACCACCGGTGCGTCGGCGTAGGCCGCCTCCAGCCACCGGTCAGGCTCCTGCTCGGCGTCGCACGGGGCGTATCCGTCACCCTCGATCAGCCACACCCGGGGCGGCAGGAACCGGTGCCGGGGCGCGGCGGTGACTGCCTTCGCCCACTCGGCCGGCACCGGCGCCCCGAGGTCGTCGGCAGCCTCGCGGAGCAGGCCGCACAAGGCGGCCTGCTCCTTCTCGCTGAGGGGCTGCACTACTTGCCCTTGTGCTTCGGCTCAGGCTTGGGCGACTTGGTGTCCGGGTTCGGTGGCGCCTTGCCGAAGTCCTTGTCGCCCGCGTGCTTCGCAGTGACGGTTCCTGTTGCCCAACTCATCGGTTCTCCTCGTGGTCTCGTGTGATGTTCGGTGGTGAGTGCCGGCCTACCGGCCGCCTTTGGGCCCGCCGGGCCTGGCGGGGGTCCGCTCGGGCTGGGGTGCCGGATCGGGGCTGCTCGGCTTCGACATGTCACACTCCTGTGTGGGTAGCTGATTGCTTCCTGAACCCGCCCCGGTCGCACGACCTGTCCAGGGCTCCGGTGACCGGGGCGGGGGTTATGCAGGCCGCCGGCGGAGGGGGGGGACATCCGCCGGCGACCCAGTCAGGTGCGGCGCCGCTCGTACACGGGGCCGCCGCTCGCGGCCGGGTCGAGGGGGCGGAGCCGGTAGATGCTCATGCAGCTCGGGCAGGCGTAGAGGATTCCGCCGGGGCCCGAGCCGGTCTCGATGAGCGCGATGAGGGTGGGCCGGTCCGTGGGGCCCTGGTGCCAGTGGCACCACCGTTCGGCGGTCACGCCTGCTGCCGGTGCTGGTGGTGGATCAGGAGCCAGTGGCAGTCGCGGGCGAGTGCGTCCACCTGGATGTGGGCGGCGAGTGGCCCGTTGCCGAGTCCCTGCTTCACCTGGTGGTGGATGCTGTCGATTCGGGCGCGGGCCGTGTACCACGTGATGCTGCCGCGCCAGAGTCGGTCGGTCGCGGCTTCGGCGTCGGGGAGGAGGAGTTGGATGTGCCCGAGGAGGAGTTCCTCGAGGGCCGTCAGCTCGTCCATGTCGAGGCGGCCGGTTCCGGTTCGTAAGGCTTGGTCGATGGTGGCCTGGATGGTGGCTTCATCGACGGGGGGCGCGGTGGTTGCCTCGGTGGGTGGCGCGCCCTCGGGGCTCGTCATGGTCGGCTCCATGTACGGACTGTGTGTTGACAGTCACATCCTGCCGACGCGACAAGTCCCTGGTGTCCGCCGGTTGCGGACACCAGGGACTTGACTTGGAGTCACATTGCGGCTACACACCGCTCCAGAGTGCGTACTCGCGCAACTCCGCCGACGGGCGCCGGGCCCGCAGCAACGTGCCCACCGTCTCCCGCGTTGACGGGTGGTAGCGCGTCTGCTCCGGCGTCACCTCCCGCGCCCGCAGCAGCGACGCCAGGGCATCCTCCGGCCGCGCCGTCAGCGCCTGTGACCGAGCCCGGTCCACCAGGAACTGCCCCGTCCGCAGCGGCGAATAGCCCTCCGGCGGGTGCACCCCGTCCGCCCGCTCCAGTGCCAGGCCGTGCTCGTCCCGGTCCCCAGCCGCCGCGACACCGTGCTGGCCCACGTTCGTCGGGCCGAACACCATGCCGTAGTGGTCGGTCTCGCCGAGGTCCCGGGCCAGACCGTGCGCCTCGGCCAGCCACGTGTCGGACTCGTCTCCCTGCCCTGTCAGCGCGTACAGCTGGACGCCCTTCAGCATGAGGCCGCCGCGGACCGCGCGGGTCTCCGGCGTCCGGTCGTCGTCCAGATCTGCCAGCGCACGGTTGACCAGCCGCAGGCCCATCTCTATCGCCGGACCGTTGGCCGACAGCTGGGCGCGCTTCAACCGTTCGACCGCCACCTGCCGCGGGTCGCCGGACTGTGCCGCGGCGGCGGCCATCCGGGCCAGCGACAGGCGGGCGAGGTCCAGATAGCCGAGCTTGTAGGCGACGCTGAACCCGCCGAGCGCTGCCTCCGACTGGAGCCAGCAGAACCGCTCGCGTTCACCCGGCGACGCGTCGAGAACCGCGTAGGACAGCTCGGCCAGCGTGCCCGGCAGGGCGCGCGCCAGATCGCCGAAGCGGCCGGCGGACCGGAGCCGGTAGATGCGCCGCACGGTGGCCTCGATCTCCGGCAGCGGGCGGGGCGGCGGTACATCATTGGCCGACGGGATGTCCCAGTCGTCGAGGGCGTTCGACAGCGGGGCGATGAGCTGGTCGAGCTGGTCGCGGCGCAGCTGCTCAATATAGGGCTGGCCGTGTAGGACGGGTACCGAGACGTGCAGTGCCTTTGCGACGGCGGCGATCACCTGTTCGCTTGGGTGTCGCTCTCCGCGTTCGACGTCGGAGAGCATGCTCTTGGAGACGTGGGCTCGTTGGGCGAGTTCCCGCAGGGAGTAGCCGCGGAGCGCGCGGAGTTCGTGGATGCGCGCGCCAACGCCCTGGGGCTGCCCGGTGGCTTGTGCCATCATGGGCTCCGTTCAGCTTCGACACCAGAACGGTACCCCCGGTCGGCTCCGCGGGTACTGCTGATCGGCCCCCATTTCGGTGGGGGCCGACGTGCGTTCGGACATGACGGAAGCGCCCCCTCCCGGCCCGAAGGCCAGAAGGGGCACCCTTAGTGGCGGCACCGCCCAGGGCCGGGGAACGCTCACCCTGAGGACGTGGCAGTGCCCCCGTCGCCCCGCTCGCCTGCACAGTCTGTGTCCATGCCGTGACGCTATGAGGGTGTGACGGGGGCCTCAATGGCACTTCCGGACCGTCAGATCCGGGAGTGCCCAAGGGAGTTACAGCGGCAGGGCGACCGCCTCGGCGAGTGACCGCATCTCCGGTGTCAGCGTCCGCCGGCGTGTCACGATCCGGTCGAGGATGTCCCGCGCGTACCGCTGCTGCGGCAGCCACTCCGGTGACTCGTCCCGGATCCCGGAGAGGATGCTGACCGCGTCGCCGTACTGCCGCATCGAGGCGTGCGCACTCGCCACGTCCAGCAGGTGACGGTTGCGGTTGTTCGACGTGGGGCGCAGCCCGTCGCCGGGGATCGTCGCGGCCAGCTTGAGGACGCGGTCCGGACGGTCCGTCACGGCCGCGTTCTCTGCCCGCTTGAGAGCCACCGTCACCGGGCCGAACGTGCGCAGGAAGTCGTGACGGGGCGCGTACTCGCGGCCGAGCGCGACCGCCGCGGACCGGGCCAGCCGCAGCGCGTCCGTGGCCTCACCGCCACGGTTGTCCCGCACCGCGGCAGCCGACACGCGCAGCAGCATCCAGCCCCACGCGCTCAGCTCGGCAGGCGTCGCCCGGGACACCCGTGGCTCGGTGTCATCCGCCCACCGGGTGGCCAGCTCGCGGGCCTCGACAAGCTTTCCCTGACGGAGGAGCAGCCAGCACAGCGTGTTGACCGTGGCCGCGCCCTGCAGCCGGTCGGTGGCGTCGTCCAGTGAGCGGGCCAGGGCCTCGCTCGCGGCGCCGTACTGGCGTGTCTGGGTGAGGAGCCAGCCCGTCAGTTGGAGCAGCCGGACTCGTACGGCCCGGCCCTCGGGCCCGGTCTCCGCTACGGCGTCGGCGTCGCGGAGCAGGCCGGGGAGGACGAGGGCGAGCTCGGCGAACTGGTCGCGGGAGAAGAGGGGCAGTGCGGCGTCCAGGGCGGCGGCGACGCCCGCCGTGGTCGGCTCGTCGTCCAGGCCGGTCGGGGAGTGCGGTGCGCCCAGGGCGGCGCGGACCGGCGCCCAGTGGTCGGCGGTGCTGCGGGAGGCGGGCTCGGCGTCCCGGGTGAGGAGTGTTGTGGTGGGCACTCGGAGGGCGGCGGCGAGACGGCGGGCGGTCTCCATCCGGGTGTCGGCTACCTCGCCCTGCTCCAGCTTCCGGATCAGGGAGAGCGAGACGGATGAGGCCGAGGCGAGGTCTCGTTGTGTCATTCCACGGCGCTTGCGTACGTCGCGGAGGCGAGAGCCGATCTGCATGTCAGTGTGCTCGGGCATACTGAACTCCGTTCTGACTCGACACCAGAACGGTACTCCCGGTGCACCGCGGGAATTGCTGTATCGGCTCCCATTTCGGTGGGGGCTGCGACGCACGCGGCAGGCAGCAGTTACGGATGGCCCTTGCCACCGCGGAGGCCGACGCCCCGGTCTTTCGGCTGCACCACCGCTTCATCATGGCGGCACCGCCCAGGGCCGGGGAACGCTCACCCTGGTGAGAGCTCCCCGGCCCTGTGGCGGGCCGTATCGCAGCCGCAGCCGTACCGCTGTGGCTGTGGCTGTCGCTCTGGCCGTGGCAGTTGCCGGCTTCCGGCGCCTCGCGGCGAGCGGGCCTTCGCGCTATGCCGTGCTCATGAACAGACGGTGCCGTCGGCCGGGACCTTGCCGTTCAGCAGGTGCCCGTTCACGGCCTTGGTGGCGCACTCATTGACGCCATACGTGCCATGGCCCTCGCCCTTGACCGTGAGCAGCATCCCCACGCCCTTCCCGAGCTTCTCGGCCATCTTCCGGGCGCCCGCGACGGGAGTCGCCGGGTCGCCCGCGTTGCCTATGACGACGATGGGGGCGGCGCCGGGCGCCGAGACCTCCGGGGTGTCGGCCTTGCCGGTGACCGGCCAGCCGGTGCAGCTCAGCAGGCCCGTGGCGGTCAGCTCACCGAAGATGGGGGACGCCTTGCGGAACTCCGGCAGCTTGGCCTGCACTTCCTTGAGAGTGGGGCGCTGCTTGGTGTCGGCGCAGCTGATCGCGGCGTTGGCGGGCTCCATGTTGTTGTAGTGCCCCTTGTCGTCCCGGCCGAGGTAGCTGTCGGCCAGCATGAGGAGGTTGTCGCCGCTGCCCTGCTCTGCGTGGGAGAGCGAGGCCGACAGGACAGGCCAGGCCTCCTTGGCGTAGAGCGTCTCGGCGATGCCCAGGACCGCCTGCTCCTTGGTGAGCTTGCGCCCGCTCTTGGTCGGCAGCGGCTGCTTACCGATCTTCGCCAGGAGCTGGGCGATCTGCCGGCGTCCGTCCTCGGGGCTCCGGTACGCGCAGGTGCCGGGGGTCTTGACGCAGTGGGCGAGGTAGTTGTCCAGCGCCAGCTGGAAGCCCTTCGCCTGGTCCAGGGACTCCTGTACGGAATCCTGGGTCGGGTCCACGACGGCGTCCAGGACGGTGCGGCCCACATGCTTCGGGAACAGGTGGGCATAGACGCCGCCCAGTTCGGTCCCGTAGGAGATGCCGAAGTAGTTGAGCTTGGCATCGCCCAGTACCTGGCGCATGAGATCCATGTCGCGGGCGGCGCTCTCGGTGCCGACGTGCGGCAGCACCTTCCCGGATTTCTTCGCGCAGGCTGCCGCGGTCTGCTTGTTCTGCTCGGCCGTCCCGGCCAGATCGTGGGTCTCGCCGCGCTGCTTGTCGAGCTCCTTGTCGCTCAGGCAGGTCACCCCCGCGCTGTTGCCGACGCCGCGCGGGTCGAAGCTGACCAGGTCGTATTGCGAGTGCAGGGACCGGGCGGCCTGGGCGTAGCCCGGCAGGGTGGCCACGCCGGACCCTCCCGGCCCGCCGAAGTTGAAGACCAGCGAGCCGATCCGCTTGCCGCCGCCCTTGGCCTTGGCGCGGATCATCGCGAGGTCGATGGTGTCGCCGGCGGGCTTGGCGTAGTCCAGGGGTGCCTTCAGGTTCGTGCACTCCCATGCCGTGCCGTCCGGCAGCTTGCCGGGCTTTGCGCCAGCCCCCTGGGCGGTGGACGGGGCCCGGCAGGGCTGCCAGTCGAGCTTCTGGGAGGTGAGGGAGGCGGGGAGTTCGGCGGTGGCCGAGGGGGCGGACTCTGTGCGGCCGGCATCGTCCTCGTCGGGGCCGCAGGCGGTGGCGCCGAGCGTGACCAGGAGGGAGGCGGAGAGCAGCGAGATGGTGCGGAGAGCTGGAATTTTGGGCATGACGGTCTTCCTGTTGGTGAATGAAATGCAGTTGAAGTGAGTGGATTGCGGGGAGAGTTGGACGTTCATGTTGCCGGCGGGGCGTGCCGGCCCCTTGCGGCTGCTGCGTCGGACCGGCGCGTCTCGGCGCGAGCGTGCCGCGGCCCCGTCGTGAGGGGTGACGGCAGCGGCACGCCGGCCGGGAGCGGCTTCGCCGGCGCGGTGTACGTCGCGCCACCCAGCCTTCGGCCGACGGTGCGGGCTCAGGCTCCCAGGCCGGCGTCTCGTGCCAGGAGTGCGGCCTGTACCCGGTTTTCGCAGCCCAGCTTGGCCAGGATGCGGCTCACATACGTTTTGACCGTGGCCTCGCTCATATGGACCCGCTGGCCGGCATCCGCGTTGGACAGGCCCTCGCCCAGCAGTGCCAGGACCTCCCGCTCACGGCCCGACAGGCTCTCCAGCCTGCGGCGCGCCTGCTCGGAACGGCGCGCGCTCTGGCCGGATGCCAGCGAGTCCACGACATGGCGTGTGGCGCCCGGTGACAGATACGCGTCACCGGCCGCGGCGGCCCGTACCGCACGCATCAGCTCCGCGGGCGCCGAGTCCTTGAGCAGAAACCCCACGCTGCCCTCCGCCAGGGCGCGCAGCACGTTCTGCTGCTCCCCGAAGGTGGTGAGGATCAGCACCCGTGCGTCGGGGACGGCGCGGCGGAGTTCGGCCAGGGCCGTCAGCCCGTCCATCACCGGCATCTGGATGTCGAGCAGTACGACGTCCACGCTCTGGGCGCGGGCCAGTTCGACCGCCTCGCGGCCGTTCGCCGCCTCCGCGACGACGTCGATGTCGTCGGCCGAGGTGAGCATCATCCTGATGCCCGCCCGAATGAGCGGCTCGTCATCCGTGACGAGAACCTTGATCACGAGTCTCCTGCGCCCTCTTGAACGGTATAGCTGCGGGCCGTTCGCCGTCATCCCCGGTCAAGCGGCCTGCCCGGGACATCACGGCGAGCGTTCCCCTTACGTCGTGACCTCGAAGGACTTCTTCTCGATCAACGTGCCGTCCTTGAAGCAGAACCGGAAGACAGGGTCCTTCTCCCAGCTGCTGCCGAACGCCGTGGAATTGAGGCTGAGGCACTTCGCCCCCTCCGGCACGGGTGGTGCGCCCTTGCCCATGCCTTCGGCCAGGAACGTGGCGCCGTCCGGCAACTGCTTGCGCACCTCGGCCTCGGGCCGGCCCACCTTCACCGCCGCGTACTCCTGCGGTTCGATCATTGCCTTGTCCATTTCGCTCTTGAGGAAGATCCCACCGGCGACGCCGGTCACCAGCAGCAGGGAGATCAGTGCCGCCACCCCGCAACCGATGGCTGTGCCACTGCTCCTCCTGTCCCTGCTCATTGCCTTGGCCAGCTCCTTCGGCAGACCGTTCCAGTCGATGACCGGATCAGCTTCGCCGAGCGGACCCGCCGGAATCTGCTGCCGAAAGTCGCCGGTTGGGTCAACGAACGTCGTCGTTGCCCTGCTGGGCGAGGGACCCGTGGCACCGGCGTCCGACGAGGTGTAGGGCAGCACACCCGCCAGCCGGAAGCCGCCGTCCGCCGTCGGACCCGCATGCACCATGCCTCCGACGACCCGGGCCCGCTCCTCGAGCCCGGTCAGCCCCTGGCCGCCGCTCACCACGCTCCGGCCGTCGTCCGCGGTCCCGGGCGCGGGACCGTTCGCGATCTCCACGACCAACGAGTCCGGTTCATAGCGCAGTTCGATGGTGACCGAGGCGCCCGGGGCGTGCTTGTGGGCGTTGGTCAGGCCCTCCTGGGCCATCCGGTACGCCGCGTGATCGGCGGTCGGGGCGAGCGGGCGCACCTCGCCCGAGCGCCGCAGCTCCACGGCCGTACCGGCGCTCCGGGACACCTCCACCAAGCGCTCGATGCCTGCCACCCCTCGCGCGGACGCCGTGGCGTTCTCCTCCCCCATGGCCTCAAGGGCAGGGGCGGGGATGCCCCCGGTGGTCGCCGAGGGAGTGGCCCCGTCCTCCGGGGCGTGGGCGCCGTCCCGCAGCAGCCCCACCACCTCGCGCAGCTCGTGCATCGCGCTCACCGACGCCTCTCGCAGCACCCCCACGGCCTCCCGCTGGCGCCCGGTGAGCCCGCGGTCCACCTCCAGGGCTCCGGTGTGCACCGAGATGAGCGCGAGCTGATGGCCGAGGCTGTCGTGCATGTCCTGCGCGATGCGCTGGCGCTCGCGCATCCGGGCCTGTCCGGCGATCATCGCGCGCTCGCGCAGCAGCTGGGCGTTGTACTCCCGCAGGGTGTCCAGCAGCGTGCGCCGCTGCGACCAGTAGCGGCCGGCGAGGCCGGGAACGACGGTCGTGACCAGCGTCACCAGGACGCCGATGCCCAGAATCGCCGGCGTGACACGGGGCAACTCCTCCAGGAGTTCCAGGCCGAAGCTGAGGGCATACGCAACGGCGAAGGTGCCGGTCGCCCTGCCCACCCCGATGATCCGGCGGCCGGCCGACCAGCCGACGACGAGGGTCAGCGGGGCGAGACCGTCGAACGCGGTCGCACCCACGACGGTCACCAGCAGGACGGTCCCGGGCAGCACCCGGCGCAGCTGCAACAGCAGTCCGGCAGCCAGAGCGACGGCAATGATCTGTACCGCGCCACCGTGGCGCAGGGCCTCGATCCCCGCCGCCAGCGACCCCAGCACCAGGCTCAGCAGCAGTTCGCCCACCATGCGCCCGAGCGGCCACATCCCGGGATCGCAGAGAGTCCTGCCCGGATCGGCCAGCCGCCGGAACACCCCACGCAGCCTCGCCGCCGGCGCCTGGCGAGCGCGCCTCACCCGCTCCATACCTTCCACACCTGTCACGGAGCCACGTTAAGCAACCTCGCCGGCCGCCGACACCACCGTTCGTCGCGACGTACAGCAACGAAAGTCGTGCCGACGCCCCCGGCGTCTCGCTCCGTCGGTCGGGCGAGAAGGGTGACGTACGGACAGCGCGTACGAGGTGATCCGCGCGGCTGCCGACGGAGGGGGATCGCCGCCGGCAGCCCGGTCTCGGGTGCATCTCTCAGGTGCGGCGTCGTGCGTAGACGGGGCAGCCGTGCATGGCCGGATCGAACGGCCGGAGCCGGTAGATGCGCATGCAGTCCGGGCACGCGTACTGGATCGCGCCGGGTCCGCTGCCGGTCTCGATGACGGCGATGAGGGTGGGCTGATCGGTCCGCCCGGTGCACCAGGTGCACCACTGGCCGGTACGGATCGGTTCACCGGTGCTCATGGCCGCTCCCGGTGTTCGGCCAGGAGCCACTGGCAGTCGCGGGCCAGGGTGGTGACCTGGATGTGCGCGGAGAGCGGGCCGTCGCCGAGGCCCTGTCCGGCCTGCTGCCGGATGCCGTCGATGCGTGCGCGGCGGGTGTACCACGCGAGACTGCCGCGCCAGAGCCGGTCGGTGGCGGCGTCCGCCGCGGGGAGAAGAGCGGTGATGTGCTCGCGGAGGGTGGCTTCGAGGCGAGTGAGTTCGTCTGGGTCGAGGCGGCCGGTGCCGGTGAGTAAGGCCCGGTCGATCGCGGCCTGAATGGTGACCGGATCGATGGGGGACGGGGCGGCCGCCTCGCGCGGCGGCCAGCCCTGAGTGGACGTCATGGTCGGCTCCATGTACGGACTGTGTGCTTGCAGTCACATGGTGCCGACAGGGGAAGGCCCTGGTGTTCACAGGCTGTGAACACCAGGGTCCTTGACCAGCCGTCAGGGGAGCGCTAGACGCCGCACCAGAGGGAGAAGTCCCGCAGCGGGTCCGGCACACGCGCCTGCGCCCGGCGCAATGCTGCTGCCGTTTCGTGGACCTGCGGGTGATGTCGCGTCATCTGCGGGGCCACCTCCCGCGCCTTCACCAGGGAGGCGAATGCCTCGCCGTGCCGGGCGGTCCACACCTGGGCGCGGGCCAAGTCGATGTAGAAGTGCCCGGCTCTGCCCGGTGGGTAGTCCTCCGGGATCGTCACCTTGGCCGCATGCTTCAGCGCCAGGCCGTGTTTGTCCTGGTCGGCGGCTGCCGCCACCGCATGCAACTGGACATTGGTCGGGCCGAAGGTCAGCTCGTAGAAGCTGGTCTCTCCGGTGCCCCGGGCCAGTCCGCGCGCTTCGTCCAGCCAGGCGTCGGAAGCCTCTTTGTCCCCTCGCCGGGAGGACAGGATCGACCCTTTGAGGTGGAGCGCGCCGAGGACGGCACGGGTCTGCGGCGCCCCGTCGTCGTCGAGGTCCCGCAGCGCCTGGTTCACCAGGCGGAGCCCGGTGTCGATCCCCGGCCGGCCGCTCTCGACGCTGGTCTGGGCGCGCATCCAGCGTTCGACCGCCACCTGCCGTGGGTCACCGCACTCCAGGGCGACCTGGGCCATCCGGGACAGGGCGAGCCGCGCGAGATGCATCTCGCCGACCCGGTACGCCACCCGCCACACGCCGCGCGCGGCCTCGGCCTGGAGGCCGTGCAGCTCCTCGCGGGTCCGGCCGGGCCGGTCGTGGAGGTGAATCGCGTGGGTGATCTCGGAGATCAGCGGGGGCAGGGTCTCCGCCAGGCCGCCGAGGTCGGCGGCGGCGCGCATCGTGACGGTGTGCATGATGGCGGCGCGTAGTTCGTCCACCGGACGTGGCGGGGGCGCCGCCGGATCCGGGGCGAGGTCCCAGTTGTCGAGCGCGCTGCCGAGCGGCTCCATCATGCGGTCTATGCGGTCCTGCTGCATCTGCTCGCGATAGGGCTGGCCCCGCAGATGGGAGATGCCCACGTCGAGGGCGCGGGCGACGGCGGCCACGATCTCCTCCCCGGCGTTCCGGTCCCCTTTCTCGATCATGGAGAGCATGGAGGCGGAGACGTGGGAGCGCCGGCCGAGCTGTCGTAGTGAGTAGCCGCGGACGGCTCGCAGTTCCGCGATCCGCCGCCCGATTCCACCGGTGGGTTCGTCGGTGCCGTAGGGCATGCTGAACTCCGTTCTGACCTAGACATTCAGAACGGTACTCCTGGCCGGGCGGCGAATCGGCGCTGCTGTGAGCGGAGTTGGCCTGCCGGTGGCCCTTGTCGGCCATCAGTCGGGCACCCCGCATGGTCCGTGAAGTGGACGGCCCGCTGCCGGGTGCCGTCGTTCGTGCCCCGCGGCGACCTGGGCGTCCCCTCTCGACTGAGCGCGGGCGGCCGGTTCTTCCGTACTCCTCGGCGGGCTCGTCGCCCTCCCGTCCGTCTCCGTACTCCGAACGGGTGGGTGTCCCCGCCCTCGGTGGGGGCCCCGAGGGGTCGAAGAGGGCTTCGGTGGTCCCGGCGCGGCTCGGCGCCGCGTCGGCGCTACGCCGTTCGGGTGATGGTCGCCTGTTACGTGCCGCGGGGTCCTCAGGTCGCCCGGGGGGCGTGCCGATGACGGGGGAGAGGCGGTGTCGAAGCCTCGGGGGGCTTGTCCCATATGGGTGGGTGTAGGGGCCACGGCATTGAGGTGTGCCGCGCGCCGGGGTCGTGCGCCTTAGCGCACTGTTGTTGCGTGAATGTCCGTGTTGTGTAACACGCAATGGTTTAGTGCTCTACCAGACCCCCGGTGGCCCCAATCTGGTCTGGCCCGGCCATCCGGTCGGGATGAACCACCTGGTCATGGGCCTTCTTTGGCCATGCCTGCACACGAAAGCAGGGGATCAACATGTCCCGCACCGCTCGTACCCTCACCGCCACGGCCCTGATCACCGGGGCGATGCTGACTGCCGCCGCGATGCCGGCCTCTGCCCATCAGGACGACCGCCGTCACCGCGGGCTGGAGATCGGGCAGGTCCAGTACGACGCCCCCGGCCCGGACCGCCGTAACAACCGCTCGCTCAACAGCGAGTTCTTCACCGTCGTCAACAACGGACGGCACGCCGTCCAGCTCCGCAACTACACGGTGAGCGACCGGGACGGCAACACCTACACCTTCGACCGGCTGCGGCTGCGCCGCGGCCAGGAGGTCACGGTGCACACCGGTCACGGCCAGGACCACCGCTGGCACCGTTACCAGGACTCCAACCGTCACCTGTACGACAACAACCGCGGCCGCCTGACCCTGCGCACCGACGGTGGCAACCGGGTCGACCAGTGCCGCTGGGGCCGTGGCGACGGCGGTCACACCGACTGCTGACACCCGCTCCGCTGAACAGCAGCGCCGCCTCCACCCCGTCCGAACCGGGGTGGAGGCGGCGCTGTTCCGTGTCCGGCCGCCGCCATTCCCGTGCCCCCGCAGCGGCCCGGTACGCACGGCGGTCCGGAAGTCCGGGACGTCCGTGCCCTCGCCCCCGGGTGCGGCGGGCCGGGCGGGCGTCCGGGCGCCGGTACGCTCGGGGCACTCTACGTTCCACCACCGGGGGAGACCTCGTGACAGCAGCAGTGGGCAGGCGGCTCTGCGCCGGTGCCGTCGCGGCGGCCCGGATGGACGTCTGTCCCCGGTGCGGCGGTGTCCTGACGAAGAATCAGGACGACGGCTGGTCTGCTACGGCTGCGGCTATGCGAGCCCTGGCGGCACGCCTCCCGCGCGCTCCCACGCTGCGGGTACTGTCGACTCCCACCGCTAGCGAGGGGGACAGCCGTGCGCGTATCGACCATCACCTGTCAGACACCGCTCGACGAGGCGCTGGACTCGGATCCGTTCCTCGCCGACGCCCGGACCCAGCAGCGGTTGTGCGAGGAGTGGGCCGCCCGGCACGGGCACACCGTCCATGTGCAGCACACCACCCACGACTCGACGGGGACGAGCTGGGGCTGGTGGAAGGACGCGGACGACGGGCTGGCCGACATATTCCTCGCTCCGAACCGGCGCGTGCTGGAGCGGGCGTTGCGGGACGTCGGAGCCTTCGAGGCGGAGTGCAAGCGGCGCGGTATCCGGGTGGAGACGACCGGTCTGCCCGAGCCCGCGTACACGGCGGAGATGAAGGCCCGGGTGCACCGCAGGCTGTCGATGCCGACCGCGGGCTACAACGGCTGCTGAGCGCCGGTGGCCCCTCCGGCCGCGGAGCGGTGCGGCGGCGAGCAGCTCCGTGCGCGCGGGCCGGTGCCCGTACCTCGCCGGGTGCGCCCGCGGCGACGACGCGGGTGCCTGGTGCTCTGACCGGGAAGGTTCGCCGGGTTGGCGGTTCCAGGGGTTGGAACGGGGGGCGGACGCCCCCATGACAACCGCAGCCTGACCGACCCGCGAACTGATGGGGCGGCAGCACCAGGTCGCATCTGTCAGGGGTAATCCAGGGTTGTGATCAGGGTGATGACTGATGGTCAATAGCGGTAGCACACAGCAGAGTTGGCGTGGTCACCAACTCCCGTCAGCGCCGTTCCGGAGAACCTCAATGCGCATCCGTCTCGCCGTCACCGCCCTTGCCCTGGCCACCTCTCTCTCCGCCGGCGCGGCTCTGCCCACGGCCGCCGCCACGCCCGCTTCCAGCATCCCGGCGTCCACGAACCCGAAGGTCCAGGACATCCTCGACCACCTGCCCGACGACGTCGTTGCGGGCGCGCTGATCAGACGGGATGGCGTGGGCGTCGCTGCCGGCCCGGTCACCACTGACGCCAATTTCCGGATCGGCAGTGTCACCAAAGTGTTCACCAACACGGTGGTTCTCCAGCTCGCCGCCGAGCACCGGATTGGCCTGGACACACCGGCGCGGAGGTACGTCCCCCAGATGCTGCCTGAGGCGTACGACCGCGTCACCGTGCGCCAGCTCCTCGGCCACACGAGCGGCCTGCCCAGGCCCGCGCCGACCCCCGGCCCGGCCGACGGACCAGGATGGCAGCTGAAGTCCGTAACGCCCGAAGACTTCCTGCGCGACTCGTTCGCCACAGCCACCGACGCACTGCCCGCACCCGGCTCCGAACAGCAGTACAACGGGCTCAACTCCTTCGTCCTCGGCCTGATCGTCGAGAAGGTCACCGGCCACTCCTTCACCACCGAACTGGAGCAAAGGATCATCCGGCCGCTGCACCTGCGCCACACCAGCCTGCCCACCGCCGACGACCCGGCGATCCCCTCGCCCCATGCGGAGGTGTACGTCGACGGCCAGGACGTGACTGAGCAGAGCCCGTATCCGTGGGCCGAGGGAGGCATGGTCTCCACCGCCGCCGACCTGGACCGCTTCATCACCGCGTTGTTCCGGGGCCGCCTGCTCCCGCCCGCTCAGCAGAAGCTGGTGTTCAAGGTGCCGAATGTGCAGAGCGCCGCCGACAACACGAACTGCGTCGGCCGTGCGGCCTGCTACAGCATCGGCGGGCTCATGCGCTACCAGCTCCCGACCGGCGAGTACGCCTGGGGCAAAACCGGATCCCGCCCCGGCTGGGACAACGGAATCTTCGCCACTCGCGACCTCGAACACCGCGTGGTGTACTCCCTGAACCCAACGGGGACCGGCAATGACCTCCCGTACATCAAGGCGATCGTCAACGCCGCGCTCGCTGGCCGACAGTCGGACCACCCATCCAGTCCGGTGCACGGCGACCGGTGACAACGCCCGGGCACCCCTGCGAACCTATGCGGTCAGAGCACTGGTCGTCAGGCGGGCTGGACGGTGATGGTGCAGAGGCGCTTGGTGGCCCGGGTCAGGGCCACGTACAAGTCCCTTTCCCCGCCGGGGCGGGCCGTGATGATTTCCTCGGGGTCCATGACGACGACCCCGTCGAATTCCAGGCCGCGTGCTTCGGACGCCGGCACGATGCGTGCGTGGTCAGCGACGCCCCGGGCCGTCAGCTCGCTCACCCTGGTGTCCGCGCAGAGCACTCCCAGGAGTTCGCCCGGGTGCGCGGTGCTCTGGGCGCGGAGTTCCCGAACGACGGCGGCGACCAACCCGTCCGGAGCCGTGGTCACGGTGCGAGGGCTCTCACCGCTGCGCAGTGACCGTGTGGGCTTCTGGTCCGGAGCGATCCGCGTGAGCAGGTCCCGGACGCTCTCCAGGATCTCCTGCGTGGTGCGGTAGCTGACGGTCAGGTGGTGCAGTGCGAACCGCGGGCCGACGTGCGGGCTCAGTGCTTCCTTCCAGTCGCGTGCCGTCGCGACCGGGCCCGCCTGGGCGAAGTCACCCACCAGCGTCATCGCCCTTGCCGGGCAGCGGCGGACGATCATCCGCCACTGCATGGCGGTCAGTTCCTGCGCCTCGTCGACGACGACGTGCCCGTACGTCCGCTCGGGAGGGCCGTCGACCAGGCTCGCCGCCTCGTCCAGCAACGGCACATCGGCATCGGTCCACGGGTCGTCCGGACCGCGCAGCAGACGGGACCGCTCCTGCGCGGTCAGGCGGGGCAGGTGCTCGGCGAGAGCGCCGGCGTTCGTCAGGAGCGCCTGCACCAGGTCACCGGGTGCCAGCCGGGGCCACAACACCTCGACCGCTCGGTCGACGCCGGCGTCGTCGAGGAGATCGGCTCGGATGGCGTCCAGGTCCAGCTCGTGGACCGGACCCGGGGCGGCCGCACCTTCGACACGGCGCTGGGCGGCTCCCGTGAACCGGTCGAGGTCCATGCCCGTCATCTTCTCGGCATCGGCGTCGATCTGCTCCAGGACGTCGCCCATGTCCCGTTGCATCGCGTCGGTGACGGCGTCGACCAGGAGCTCTTTGAACACCTGGCGCGCGGGGTTGTGCCCCGGTGCGGCTGTCACGGCGGTGTCGCGTGCCGTGGCGACTTCCTCGCCGGAGAGGTGAACCCGTTGCCGTCCGACCCGCACGGTGAAGTCACCGGCGGGGGCTTGGTGGACGCGCAGCAGGCCGGCCAGGGCGTCGGCGAGGTCGGAGCCGCCCTTGAGACGCGCCGTAGCGAACGGGTCCACCGTGTCCGTGGACACTCCGGCCAGCTCCCGGCAGGTCGCCAGAACGACGTCGTTCTCTCCGAGCGAGGGAAGGACCTGGGAGATGTAGTCGAGGAAGCGGGCGTTCGGGCCCACCACCAGGACACCCTCCTCCGCGGCGCGCGGGAACGCGTACAGGACGTAGGCCGCCCGGTGCAGGGCGACCACCGTCTTGCCGGTGCCGGGCCCGCCCTGCACCACGGTCACCCCGCGGTGGGCGGAGCGGACGATCTCGTCCTGCTCGGCCTGCAGCGTCGCGACGGCCGCGTGCATCCTGCCCGTACGCCGTGCCGACAGAGCCTCGGTCAACGGGCCGTCCCCCACGACGTCCTCGTCGGTCGGGTCGGTCCCGTCCAGCAGTTCGTCGCTCACCGAGACGACCGTGCGCTCCTCGAGGCGCAGGTGCCGGCGCCGCCGCAGGTCCATCGGGTGGACCGGTGTCGCCTCGTAGAAGGGCCGCGCCGCGTTCGCGCGCCAGTCCACGAGCAGCGGCAGCTCGTCCTCCTCCGTATGCAGTCCGATCCGCCCGATGCGCAGGGCCGTGCCATCCGTCCAGTCGATGCGCCCGAATACCAGGCCCTTTTCGGCGCCCTCCAGCCGGCCGATTTCCTTGGCCAGACGCTCGGCGGCGATTTCTCTCTCGTATGCCTCACCGGCGCTTTCCGCCGGGGCCTTCAGCACACTCGCTCGCTGTACTCGCGCCTCGGAAAGCCGCTCGGTGAGCAGCTCATACAACGAGGACACATAATCCCGCTCCGATGCAACCGCACGCGCAGCGGGATCACTTATGTTCGACAACGTCGACAACAGGGGGCTCCTTCGATTCGAGCCCACACCATACGGTCAGAGATCCCTGAAGGTAAGTCTTGACTTACTTGACGAAGACATGGCCTTGCGGCTGAATCCATGACGGCTGACCGTATCGCGCATTCCGCCGTTCCGTATATCGCTCTTGCGCTCCCGATGCCCGCCTGCCTTTATGGGCGAGCCCGCCCTTGGGTGCCGGCGATGTTTGCCGCGCTCGGGAAAACTGGCGGCTTTTGGGCTTGCCTGCTTGCCTCGGCGCCACCCCGTGTGGCGTGGTCCGGCGCGGTGCGGCTGGGACGGGGCGCGGCCCCGGCCCGACGGCCATGTCGTGCCGTGCCGGTTGCCGGGTTCGGGGGCCGGGAGTCCGGAGGCTGTGGCCGTGGGCCGGCCGTCAGCCCGCCAGCGGTACTTCCTGGCCCTCCGCCGGGTAGCCGTAGCGCTCCCAGATCTGGTTCAGCTCGTGCTGGTAGTAGAGCGAGTGCAGGCTCAGCGCGAAGGTGAGGAGGAGGCCGATCAGTGGGCTGCAGGTGGGCTGCATTCCGGCCGATTGCTGCATTCGGGCGATGCGGGCGCCGGTTTTGTACACCGAGACGAACGGCGGCACGATCAGCAGGGCGCCGAGGGTCACCGCGAGCACCGAGACCACGGGATCGACCTCGATCCGGCGGTCGAGATCGCGCGACTCTCGGTTCACCTTGTAGTACCAGACCAGGTGGTAGATCCCCAGGGTGATGAGGGGCCAGACCAGCCACACCAGGAAGATGTTGCGGTACTTGCCCGCGCGGCCGGTCACCGGGCTGCCTCCAGGATGCATTGCATGTGCATGCCTTGAGCGTACGACCGCGTCCGGAGGGCGGCAATCGCCGCCGTTTCCCCCTCGCCCGCCCGGGGCGTCGGGCCGCGGTCGGCGGTCGGCGGTCGGCGGTCGGCGGCCGGCGGTGGGCGGAGCCGGAGGTGCCGGGGCCGCGGTCCCGGTGGTGCCCGGACCGCGGCCCCGGTGGTGCCGGAACGACGGGGCCGAAAATGTGGTGCCGACGGGCCGGGACGCGGGCTACGGTGGCCGCACTCTGACGATCACGCTCCCAGAAGGACGCCGCAGAACGGGAGCAGGCCCGCACGGCACGTGCGCGGCCACGGAGGGGCGGCATCGCTTCAGCCTGCCCTTCCATCAGGAGAGTTCTGCCATGCACATAGGCCTCGGCCTTCCGATCGACGCCCCCGAACTGCTGCCCGACTGGGCCCGGCGCGCGGACGACAGCCCCTTCCGGACGCTCGGGCTGCTCGACCGGCTGGTCCACGACAACCCCGAACCACTCGTCACCCTCGCGGCCCTCGCCGGTGCCACCCGCCGGATCCGGGTGCAGACCGAGGTCCTGCTCGCCCCGCAGCACAACACCGCCCTGCTCGCCAAGCAGACCGCCACCCTCGACCGCCTGTCCGGCGGCCGCTTCACCCTGGGCATCGGGGTCGGCGGACGCGAGGACGACTGCCGGGCCGCCGGGATCGACCCCCGCCGCCGCGGACGCCGGCTCGACGAGCAGATGGCCGCCCTGCGCCGCGTCTGGGCCGGTGAGCCGTATGGGGAGGGCGTCGGGCCGATCGGCCCCAGGCCCGCGACGTCCGGCGGCCCCGAAGTGCTCTTCGGCGGCTTCGCGCCGGCGGCGATCGAGCGGGTCGGCCGCTGGGGCGACGGCTTTCTCGGCGCCTCGCTGCCCCCGCAGTTCATGGACGGCCTCTTCCGGGACGCGGAGGCGGCCTGGCAGCGGTGGTCGCGCCCGGGCCGGCCGCGCCTGGTCGCCCAGGCCAACGCCGTCCTCGGCCCCGACCCGGTCGTCGCCGAGGCGCGCCGGAACCTCCGCGACTACTACACCTTCACCGGGCGCGCCGACGAGGTGGCGAGGGGCCTGCTCACCACGCCGGAGCGGATACGGGAGGCGGTCACCGGGTTCACCGGCATCGGTGCCGACGAAGTGATGCTCTACTGCTGGTCCTCGGATCCGGACCAGGTCGAGCGCCTCGCAGACGTGGTGTTCTGACGCTCGGGGCCACGTCGGGGCCACGTCGGGGGGCCTCGGGAGACGTGCTGGGGCCGGGTGGTTTCCGGACTGCCCGGCCCGGACCCGTTCCCTGTGGCGCGTTCCGGTGTGCCGTGTGCCGTGTGCCGTGTGCTGTCGTGCCTGGGTGCCGTTCCGCGGGTCCCCGGCGGCTGGGGCCTCCCTGCCTCTACGCGTAGCGCACGAGCAGTTCCGTGTTGCCGTCCGCCGGGGTGCCCGCCAGTCCCTCCCTGACGCCGGGGGCGTTGTACGACAGCTCCCGGTACAGGGAGGCCAGTCCGACCGCCGAGAGGTCGCCGAGGTCCGTCCGGTGCGGGGCGGCGGACTCGATGAGGGTGGTCAGCAGGGAGAGCGTTCCGTCGTGGTTGTCGACCAGCTCCACCACGCGGGCGTGGTGCGGATAGTCGATGTGGGACGCGGTGTTGACCTCCCAGAACGACCGGTGGGCGGTGCGGTGGGCGTGCGGGGTGATCCGGTTGGTGTGGCTGTGGCCGTTGATCCAGGCCACCACGTTCGGGAACCGGCTGAGCAGCGCGATCAGTTCCGCTCCGTCGTGCCGCGGCTCCTCGGACCGGGCCGCGTCGGGCCGGCGCAGCATGGTGGGGCTGTTGTGGTGGCTGAAGACCAGGATGCGGGTGTCGTCGGCCGCCGGGTTGCGGACGGCGCGGCCGTCGGCGTCGTAGTGGCGGGAGCTGTGGGCGGTCAGCGTCCGCTCCAGCCACCGCAGTTGTCCGGTGTCCAGTGAGCCCTCGTAGTGGCCACTGCGGTACGTGGTGTCGAGGCTGATGCCGAGGACGCCCTCGGCGACCGGGAACGCGTAGTACATGTGGTCGCCGTCGAGGTTGCCGGCGGTGTAGCCGTGACCGGCCGGGCCGGGGCCGGTGTGCCGCGGGTCCAGGTGCGCCGCCAGGTATTCGTGCGGGGTGAACGGCTTGCGGCGGGGGTCGGGGGTGACCGTCCGGGCCTGCGGCGCGTAGTCGGCCAGGATCTTCTTGAGCACGCCCGCCTTGGGGTCGTCGCCGGTGGAGACCGCGGTCGCGAGGGCGGCCAGGTCGGCGTCGGGGACGCGGTACAGCTTCCGGGCGCCGGTGGCGACCTCGGTCAGGGCGGGGTCGTCGGGGGCCCAGCAGCCGCCCGGCAGGTCGTCGTGGTTGCCGACCGTGGAGTACCACGGGATGCGCAGCCCGGGGCTGGTGACCGGGCGCACCGCCGCGTCCAGGAAGCCCGGGAGGTGCGGCAGGCCGAGCTTCTTGTCCTGGTCGCGCAGGCGGTCCTCGGGGTGCCAGTACAGGGGCAGGCCGGAGTTCTGCACGCCCTCGTAGGAGCGCGGGTCGCCGGTGTTGGGGGTGATCCGGCCGCCGTTCATGACGGTGAGGAACCACTCCAGCTCGATCGAGGAGTTGTTGTCCACGTTGTCGCCGGTGGTCATGACGAACGCCGGGGGCAGTCCGGTGTGCGGGCCCTCGTCCAGCGCGTTCACCTGCTCCACCAGGGAGACCGCGCCGGCCACGGACAGCGCCTCCTGTGGCCGCCAGGAGCCGGCGTTCCGCGCCCGCAGGAACTCGGTGCGCAACGGGCTCTGCACATCCACCACATGCAGGTCGGTGAACTGCACGAAGCACGCCAGGGCGGTGCGCCGGTCCTTCCGGCCCGCTCCGGGGGCGGCGAGCTCGCCCCGTACGACCAGGGGCCGGCCGGGGCCGGAGGCCAGTCGCCGGTAGCCGCCGCCCGTCACGCCGGGGAGCCGCGCCGTCGTCTCCAGGGTGGTCACCCCGTACGGCGCGGCACGCCGGACGGGCGGCGCGGTGGCCGGGGTGCCGGCCGCCGGCCGCGCGGCGGGCGGGGGCGGGCTGCTGCGGGGCGCGGGGAGCAGCGGCGCGAGCGGCCCGACAGCGGCGACGGCGGCGCCGGAGGTGAGCAGGAAGTGCCGGCGGTTCAGGGCGTGGGAGGCGGTGCGGGCGTTGAGAGTATCGGGCGCGTCGGGTGCGGAATCGGTTCCGGCCATGGGGTCCTTCCGGTGCCGCGTCAGGGATCAGCAAGATCGATACATCACTGAGTCGACTTTTCTCTCCGGGATCGTGAACGGCCGGAGTTGCTGATTCCTGAACGGTGCCGGAACGCGGAACGCCCGGGAGTGGTCGGCGATGGCGCCGGGGGTGAGGTGGTTCGTGGAGGTCATGGGGGCGCTGCCGGGCGCTCATCCGCTGTTCAGGGAGGGGCTGTGGGCGGCGCCGTCGAGAGGGGGGCGTATTATGTATTAGTGCAATGAGGCATTGTCTCTAGTGCAGAGCAGGGCTACCGTGTGATCATGACTTGTGCGCTCCCTGTGCCCGTTGTTCTCCATGGCCGCACCCTCCGCCTCGAGCCGCTGACGACCGGCCATGTCCCGGACCTGTTCGAGGCCGGAGGCGCCGACGACGAGGTATGGCGCTGGCAGTCCGTCCGGACGCCCGGCACCGAGGAGGCCCTGCACGGACTGGTCGAGCAGCAGCTCGCCGACCAGGAGGCGGGCCTGACCGTTCCGTTCGCGGTCGTGCTGCGCGAGACCGGCCGGGCGGTCGGGCAGACCACCTACCTGGACCTGAGCGCGCACCACGAACGGCTGGAGATCGGCTCCACCTGGTACGGGCGCGCGCACTGGGGCACCGCCGTCAACCCCGAGGCCAAGCTGCTGCTGCTCACCCATGCCTTCGAGGAGCTGGGGATGGGGCGCGTGCAGTGGAAGACCCACCACCGCAACGTCCGCTCGCAGCAGGCCATCGCCCGGCTCGGCGCCCGGCACGAGGGGGTGCTGCGCCGCCACCGAAAGCAGCCGGACGGCAGCTGGCGGGACAGCGTGTACTACTCGATGCTCGCCGACGAGTGGCCGCCGGCGAAGGCCCGGCTGGTGGAACGGGTGGAGGGGCAGATGGAGGAGCGGGCGGAGGGACGAGCGGAGGAGCGGGCGGAGGAGCGGGTGTAGGCGCCTGGCCGTCAGCCCAGGGTCCGGTCGAGGTTGAACGCGGCGCTGATCAGCGCGAGGTGGGTGAACGCCTGCGGGAAGTTGCCCTGCTGTTCGCCGGTGCGGCCGATCTCCTCGGCGAACAGGCCGAGGTGGTTGCCGTACGTCAGCATCTTCTCGAACGCCAGCCGGGCCTCGTCCCCGCGGCCCGCCCGGGCGAGCGCCTCGACGTACCAGAACGAGCAGATGGAGAACGTCCCCTCCTCGCCCCGCAGCCCGTCCGGGCTCGCCTGCGGGTCGTAGCGGTAGACCAGGGAGTCGGACACCAGGTCCTCGCCCAGCGCGTCCAGCGTCGACAGCCACTTCGGGTCGGTCGGGGAGATGAACTTGGTCAGCGGCATCATCAGTACGGAGGCGTCGAGGACGGTGTCGCCCTCGTGCTGGACGAAGGCGCGCCGCTCGTCCGACCAGCCGCGGCGCATGATCCGCCGGTAGATCGCGTCCCGCTCCCGGCCCCAGCGCATCACATCGGCGGGCAGGCCCCGGTGGGCGGCCATCCGCATGCCCCGCTCGATCGCCACCCAGCACATGAGCTGCGAGTACAGGAACCGCTGGCGGCCGCCGCGGGTCTCCCAGACGCCCTCGTCGGGCTGGTCCCAGTGGTCGCACACCCACTCGATCAGGGTGCAGACGGTGTCCCAGTGCTCGCTGGAGATCGGCTCCCCCCACTTGTCGTAAAGGTAGAGGGAGTCGATGAGGGCGCCGTAGATGTCGAGCTGGAGCTGGTCCACGGCGGCGTTGCCGACCCGGACCGGGGCGGAGTCCAGATAGCCCGACAGGTGCGGCAGCAGCTCCTCGGGGAGGTCGCTGCGGCCGTCGATGCCGTACATGATCTGCAGCGGGCCCGAGGAGTTGTCCCCGACCCGGATGCGCTGGGACAGGAACTGCATGAAGGACTTGGCCTCGTCGGTGAAGCCGAGCCGGAGCAGCGCGTAGATGCAGAACGCGGCGTCCCGGATCCAGACGTAGCGGTAGTCCCAGTTCCGTTCGCCGCCGATCTGCTCCGGCAGGCTGGTCGTCGGGGCGGCCACGATCGCGCCGGTGGGGGCGTAGGTCAGCAGCTTGAGGGTGAGCGCGGAACGGTGCACCATCTCGCGCCAGCGCCCCCGGTAGCGGGACTTCGACAGCCAGCGGCGCCAGTACCGGACCGTGGCGTCGAACAGCTCCTCCGCCTCGCCGAGCGGACAGGACCGCGGTGTCACCTCGCCGCCGACCCGGTCCAGGGCGAACACGGCCGACTCGCCTTCGCGCAGCTTGAACAGGGACCACACGTCGCGGCCGTCGGTCTCGATCGGCACGCTGGTGGTGAGCGCGAGCGTCAGGGACGGCGCCGCGAACAGGGCCTGGCCCTTCTCGACGCTCACGGTGTGCTCCTGCCGCGCGTAGTCGATCCGGGGCGCCACCCGGGCGCGGAACGGCAGCGCGCCGCGGACGCAGACCACGCGCCGGATCAGCCGGTGCCGGTCCGCCTCGCGGGAGTCGTCCACGATCGGCATGAAGTCCTGGATCTCGCCGACCCCGTCCTCCGCGAAGAAGCGGGTGATCAGGACGTTGGTGTCGGGGAAGTAGAACTGCTTCGTGCGGGACGGCACGTCGGCGGCGAGCTCGAAGCACCCGCCCCGGTCGGCGTCGAGGACCGAGGCGAAGACGCTGGGGGCGTCGAAGCGCCCGCAGCAGTACCAGTCGATGGTGCCGTCCGTGCCCACCAGGGCCGCGCTCCGGAGATCGCCGATCAGGCCGTGCTCGGCGATCGGCAGATAGCGGGACGGGCCCGCCCCGCCGGAGCCGCCACGGGCTTCGGGCACCTCGGCGGTTCGGCCGGTGCCGGTGCCGGCGTCGGCCGGCCGGGGGTCGGTGGAGTCGGGGTCCGGGGCCGTGGTGCCCGGGGCCTTGCTGTCCGGGGCTTCGGTGTCCGGGGGGTTCGGCCGGGTGGCCGAGGTGGCTGCGGTGGCCGGCGGACCGGGCCGGGTGGCACCGGTGCCGGTCGCTTCGGCGTCAGCTGTCACTCCGACCGCCCTCCGTGGTCGAACAGGAGTAAGCACCACATATCAGCCTAAGCCGATACTGCTGCCGCCTCGCCCGGGGAGCCGGCCCGGCTGCCTCGGCTGCCTCGGCTGCTTCGGATGCCGGGGGCGCCGGGGCTGGTGGGCTGCCGTGGTGTCGGGGGGAGCCGGCGCGGCGGGCTGCCTGGGCCGCCTGGGGTGCCGGGGTGCCTGGGGTGCCCGGGCTGGGCGGGTGCCGGGGCGTCGGGGCTGTCGGGCGGGGCCCGGTCGTGTCGGGGGCGGGGGATCGCCTCAGTAGCGGGTGATCGCGGTGGGCCCCGAGCCGGTGCCGATGGCGATGTGCGGCCTGGCCGCCGGATCCGCCCAGGTCAGGATCGCGCGCATCGCCTGTGCGGACACCGACACACAACCCGCCGTCGCCCCACGCCCGTTGACGTGCAGGAAGATGCCCGCGCCCCGCCCCCGGACCGGGCGCCGGTAGTTGAAACCGATCACCAGGGCCCGCGCGTACTGGGTGCGGTACGCGGCCAGTCGCTCCGCCTCCGTGGCGGCGCAGTCCCGGGGCAGCGGCTCGACCCACCGGTTGTAGGCGGTGGAGCGGTTGTCCTGGCACCACCAGGAGCGTTCGGTGACCCGGCGGTACCGGAACGAGGTACCCGCCGGTGCTCCGGCGGTCCCGAAGGCGAAGGGCAGCCCGTACAGCCCGGCGGGGGTGGTGGAGGTGCCCTGGATCCGTCCGCTCCCGTCGACCAGGCCGTTCGCCCCGAAGCGGGCGGCGGCCGAACCCACCCGGACCCAGCTGCCCGCGCGCTGCCGCCACCAGGTCACCGTGCCCGTGGTGGACGCCGGGACCGGGGCGACCGCGGTGATCAGCTGGGTGCCGCCTCCGGTACGGGCCATGCGTGCGGGGAGAGGCGCGGGCGAGCCGCCCTCCGGCCGGCCGGACGCCGCGGCCGGAGGCGGCAGCAGCGCAGTGGTCAGGAGCGCGGCGGTCAGGAGCGTGGCGGCCACGAGCGCGGCCGTCAGGAAGGAGACCGTCGGGAAGGAGGTGGTTGGAAAGGAGGTGGTTGGGGCGGAGGCGGTCGTGAAGGCTGCTGTCGGCGGAGCATGGCCCACCGGACGGCGCATCAGCGGAACACGGAGCATGGGGATCAACCCCACCAGGGGATGGAGGCCGGAACGCCGGTGACGGTGCGTCGGCCGGCACCACATTCCTCTCGCGCTGCGTGGCCGGCCAAAAGTCCCACCGGGTTCATCACACCGGCGGCCCACACCGAACCACCGTGGAGACGTGTCGGGATAGAGGGTCGGCACCTGTCCCGCGCGTCGCGCGTCGCGCCGGACAGGTTGCCGCCTGGATCCGGAAACAGCGTGACGCGTCGGCCATACCCAAGTCAATCAACGGGTTTTCTTCCATATCCCCAAGGTCTAGCTTGGGTTGGTGACTCTCGATGATCTCCGTGTCTTCGTCGCCGCCTGCGAATCCGGCAGTCTCAGCGCGGTCGCCCGCGACCTGTCGTGCAGTCAGTCGGCGGTGAGCCAGCACGTCAAGCGGCTCGAACGCGAGCTGGGCCTGTGTCTCCTCGAACGGCAGCCGCGCGGCGTGACCCCCACCCACGCCGGGCGGATCCTCCACCGGGCCGCCTCCCACGGCATCGGCGGCCTCGATCTCGCCCTCCGCAGCCTCGCCGACCTGCAGCAGGGCGGCGGCGGAACGGTCCGGGTCACCACCGGGGCCACCTCGGTACGGCACTTCATGGCCGACGCCGTGGTCTCCTTCCGGAGCCGCTTCCCCCGGGTGAGCCTCGAATTCCACACCGAGAGCGCCGGCCGCCACTGCTTCGCCGCACTCGACAGCGGTGAGGTCGACCTGGCGTGGATCACCATCGGGGCGGCTACCGGCACGGCGCGCGGGATGGAGCAGCGCCCCGTCGTCGAGCTGCCCTGGGTGCTGGCCGTGCGGACCGACGATCCGCTCGCCGCCCGGTCGGAGATCGACGCGGAGGAGCTCGCCTCGATCCGGCCCATCGGGCTTCCGGAGAACTCGGCGTCGCGGCTCCGCCTCGAAGAGCACCTGACGGGGCTGGGCAGCCGGTGGGAGGCGACGACGAGCGTCGCGGACTGGGACACGGCCCTCCTGCTGGCCGAACTCAGCCTGGGCCATGCGGTGGTGCCGGCGCTGCCCGGGTGGGTCCGCGACGGTTCGGGCCACGGCGGGCTGCGCCTGGTCCCCATACCGGCCCTGCCGCCGCTCGCCGTGGGCTGGGCGGTGCGCCAGTGGGACGCCCTCAGCCCGTCGGCGCGTGCCTTCGCCGACGCGGTCGTCGACAGCCTGACGGGCACACCGCCCGCCGGCTGAGGCGCCCCTGTCCGCTGAGGCCGTCCTGCTCAGCCGTTCCCGCTGAGGCCGTACCTGCTGGGGCCGTACCTGCTGGGGCTGTCCCTGCTGGGGGCGCATGCGCGGGCCGGGGGCCCCTCGTTCCTACGCCGCCGCTCCGGGGTGCGGCAGCGGGGCGGTGATGGCCAGGCCTTCGTCGAGCTTCGCGACCAGGTCGTCGGCGAGGGAGGGGACGCGCCGGTCCGCCCACTGCCCGACGGAGGCCAGGAAGCCGACGAGTCCGTCGTGCACGGAGCCCAGCAGGCCCGGAAGGAGGGCCCGGGGGATGTCGATCGGGGGCGTGTCCCGCCGGTCGCCGTCGCTCCAGAGCCGGGCGGTCTCCCCGCTGTGCTCCACGACGGGCGTCGGGTCGTGCCCGAGCCAGGGCTCCCCGCGGTCCACCAGCTCGAGCCAGTCCCGCCAGTTCTCCAGGCCGAAACAGCAGCCGGGCTGTGCGGTGATCCCGGTTCCGGTGTGCCGGACCCGCAGGCCGCCGGGGGCGATGACGCACTCGGCATCGGTCAGCCGACGGACCTGCTCCAGAACGTTCCGGGGTGTGCCGTCGGAGCGGCGCCCTCCCCGGTTGTAGGTGGTCAGGACCGCCAGGGCCGTGCCCACCTCGGACGGTGACAGGGCGCCGGACAGGGGCAGCCAGGGGGCCGGGCGCGGTTCGGCGACGGGCCACAGGGCGAAGCCCCGGGCGTCGTAGGTCTCCAGTACGGCATCCATGATCAGCACGCCTGCCAGTGTCGCCGTCGCGGGAGGCGGGGGCAGCCCCCTTTTCGCGTCGCGTCGCTCATCCCGGTGGCCGGGGTTCCCCCGGCCCGTGGCGGCGTTCGCTCGTCCCGTCCGTCGTCACTCCGCCCGGACGCGCACGAAGCGGGCGGTCTCGTGGCGTCCGGCCGCCTGGCGCAGTTCGACCGGGAGCGGGGTGGTGAGCATCCGCACCGGACCGTGGTCCGGATGGTCCGTCAGCTCGCCCAGCCGGCCCCGGAGCAGCTCGCCGACCTCGCGTGCCTGGGCGGTGGTCAGCCGGGGTGTGGTCTGCGGGGTCTGTTCGTCGGCGACCTGCACCAGGAGGGCGTGGGGCCGGTCCGGCGGGCCGAAGGCGCCGAGCAGGACGCCGTCCCGCGTCTCGGAGTGCCGGATCTTGCGCCAGGACGAGGTGCCTCCGGGCCGGTAGGCGGAGTTCAGCGCTTTGGCCACGATGCCTTCGACGCCCGCGTCCCGCAGGTCGCCGAACCAGAGGCGGGCGGTCTCCTCGTCGAGCGTCGCCAGCACCCGCTGGACGGGCGGGCCGATGTCCGCCAGTGCCGTTCCGAGGAGGTCCCAGCGTTCGCTCAGCGGCAGGGCCCGGACGTCCCGGCCGGGGGCGGCGAGGAGGTCGAAGGCGATGTAGTAGACGGGGATGCCCGCCTGCTCGCGGTCCCGGCGGGAGCGGAGCAGATCGGTGAAGCTCAGCCGCCCCTCGCGGTAGGCGCACAGCTCGCCGTCCAGCACGGTCCCAGGAGGCAGATGTGCGCCCAGGAAGGCGGCGATCTCCGGGAACTCGGGCGCGAGGTCCCGCCGGGAGCGGGACTGCAGGAAGACGCGGCCGCTCTCCAGGACGAAGGCCAGGGCCCGGAAGCCGTCCAGTTTCAGGGAGTACTGGAAGCCTCCGGCCGTGCTGCCCTGCCGGGGGATCTCGTCGGCGTTCCGGGGGCGCATCACCTCGACCGGCGGATGCAGCACCACCGCGGGCGGGCTCTCCGTCATGCGGTCACTCCGCCGTGGCCGGCAGCGGGCGTCCCCGCCCGGGGTCGAGCAGCGGGTCGAGCAGATCGCCGTGCTCCGCCAGCCGCGGAGCGATGTCGTCCGCCTCGAAGGAGAGTTCGCCGGGCTCCGTGCAGGCGTGGATCTCGTCCCAGGTGACGGGCGTGGAGACGGTGGGGGAGGGGCGGGCGCGCAGGGTGTAGGGGGCGGCGGTGGTCTTCGCGGCGGTGTTCTGGCTCCAGTCGACGAAGATCTTGCCGGGCCGCAGGTTCCGCGCCATCCGGTGCACCACCAGGCCCGGCATCGCCCGCTCGGCCTCGACGGCGAGCCCCTTCGCATACGAGGTGACCCGCTCGGCGTCGACCGGTTCCAGCGGAGCGAGGATGTGCAGCCCCTTGGAGCCGCTGGTCTTCGCGAAGACCTCGAACCCGTCCTCGCCGAGCCGCTCCCGCAGCCACCGGGCGACGGCGCAGCACTCGACGATCGTCGCGGGCCCGCCGGGGTCGAGGTCGAAGACGAGCCGGTCGGCCGTGCCGGGGTCGTCCGCCGTCCACTGGGGGGTGTGGAACTCGGTGACCAGGTTCGCCGCCCACATCAGCGTCGGCATGTCCTGGACCAGGACGTGCCGGCCGGTCTCCCCGGCTCCCGAGCGCGGGACGACGGCGGTCCTCACCCAGTCGGGGGTGCCGGGCGGCAGATTCTTGGCGAAGAAGTGCTCGCCCTCGGCGCCGTCCGGATAGCGCAGGAACGACAGCGGCCGGTCGCGGAGGTGGGGGAGCACGGCGCCGGCGGTGGTGGCGTAGTAGTGCAGCAGCTCGCCCTTGGTGAACCCGGTCGGATAGAGCACCTTGTCCAGGTTGCTCAGCGCCAGGCGCCGCCCCTCCACCTCGGTCATCTGCGACATACCATGAGAATCCCATGAAAAGGACGGATGATGCGATCGATCTGGAAAGGGTCCATTTCGTTCGGCCTGGTCAACATTCCGATCAAGGTGTTCGGTGCCACGGAGAGCCACTCGGTCTCGTTCCGGCAGGTGCACCTCGCCGACAACGGCCGCATCCGCTACCGCAAGGTGTGCGAGCTGGACGACGAGGAAGTGCCCAACGAGGAGATCGTCAAGGCGTACGAGGCCCCGGACGGCACGACCGTGCCGCTCACCGACGAGGACCTCGCCGCGCTGCCGCTGCCGACCGCCAAGACCATCGAGATCCTGGCCTTCGTGCCCGCGGAGAGCATCGATCCGCTCCAGTTGGAACGCTCGTACTACCTCGGGGCGGACGGGCCGGCCGCGGCCAAGCCCTACGTCCTGCTGCGGGAGGCGCTGACCAGCACCCGGAAGGTGGCCGTGGCCAAGTTCGCGCTCCGCGGGCGCGAGACCCTCGGCATGCTCCGGGTGATCGATGACGCGCTCGCCCTCCACACCCTGCTGTGGCCCGACGAGATCCGGCCGCCGGAGGGCATGGTGCCCGATACGAAGGTGACCGTGCGGGAGGCCGAGCTCGATCTCGCGGACACCCTGATGGACACCCTCGGTGAGCTGGAGTTCGAGGAACTGCACGACGAGTACCGGGAGGCCGTGGAGGCCCTGGTCGCGGCGAAGCTGGAGGGCACCGAGCCCGAGGGGACGGGGGAGCGGCCGGAGGGCGGCCGGGTCATCGACCTGATGTCCGCGCTGGAGAAGAGCGTGCGGGCGGCCCGGGGGGAGCGGGGCGCGGAGGACGGGGAGGAGGCCGAGGTCAAGGAGTTGCGCCCGGCGCGGGGCGCGAAGAAGAGCGGTACGGGTGGGCGGGCCGCGGCCGGGGGCGGCAGGGCGGGCAGCGGGGCCGGAGGGCGGAAGGGGGCTTCGTCCGGGGCCGGGGCGCGGAAGAGCGCCGGGACGTCCTCGGCGAAGTCGTCTGCCGCGAAGACGTCCGCTGCGAAGCCGTCTTCGACGAAGGCCTCCTCGACGAAGACGCCCGCGGCGAAAACCTCCGCTGCCACTTCGTCCGCCGCGAGGCCGTCCGGTGCGAAGGCATCGGCTGCGAAGACATCCGCCACGAGAGCGTCCGCGACGAAGACATCCGCAACGAGGGCGTCCGCTGTGAAATCGACATCCGCCAAGGCTTCCTCCTCCCGAGGAGCGTCGGCCAAGGCGTCGTCGTCCCGGGCGTCCTCCTCGGGTGCGGGGGCCGGCTCCCCGAAAGCGGGCGGCGGGAAGAAGAGCACGTCGACGGCCCGGAGCTCCGGAGCGAAGAGCGCCGGGAAGACCACGGCGAAGTCGACCGCGAAGTCGCCCGAGAAGTCGACCGCGAAATCGACCGCGCGGTCCACGGCGAAGAGCGCCGCCGCGTCCGGCGGCCGGCGGACGACCGCCGCGAGCGCGGCCGGCGGGACGGCCGGGAAGAAGGCCGCGGCCAAGAAGACGGCCGCGAAGAAGCGCGCCTCGGCCTGACAGGGAGGTGGTCCGATGCATGCGCTGCACGAACTGCGCGCGGAGTACACACCCCAGGACGGAGCCCAGGACGGAGCCCGGGACAGCGCCCAGGACGGAGCCGGGGACGGGAGTGGGGCGGCGACCGGGGACGGGACCGCGGACGGGAGCGGTGGCACTCGCCACGGCGGCTCTGGCGGCTCTGGCGGCTCTCCCAGGGACGCCGGGAGCGGCATCCTGGCGCGGCACCGGGCGAAGCGGCGGAAGAGGCGGCGGGCGGCCGAGGGCGGGAGCGGCCTGGGAGCGGTGAAGATGTGGCACATGGTCCGGAACTCCGGCACGACCGCCCTCTGCGGTCGCGAACTCGACCCACGGGCCGCCATCCGGCCGGAGGATTCCTGGGGCACGACCCGGGAACCCTGCTGCCACACCTGTGGCGCCACCTACCTGCGCGAGGTGCCCTGAGGGGAGACGGGCGGGACTTGCCCGGACGGGAACCCGCGAGGTGCCCCGACCAGGCCTGTGGCCGATGCGAGGCTCATTCGGGGTCCCGGCTCGTTCGGGTTCGGGACTCGCTCAGGTTCGGGGCTCGCTCGGGTTCTGGGTTCGGGGTCCTGGGCATGCTCGGCTTCCGGGTCCGCCCGGCTGCGGGGCATTCGGGGCCCTCCTGCCGGGGGAACGCTCACCGGGCCACCGGCCCATGGACAGTGCGGAGGCAGAGACGTGCGAGTGGGATTCCTGCGGCTCATCGGAGCCGTCACAGCCGCCTACGGCGTCGCGGTGGCGACCCGCCCCGAGTGGCTCGCCCGCCCATCGGGCCTGGTGGACGACGCGGGCCGGACGGCAGTGGAGACCGCGATCTCGCTGCGCCCGCTGGCCTGGCGCGATGCCGCCAACGGGCTCGCCATGGCCGTCGCCCCCGAGGGGGCCGCGCTCCGGGCGGCCACGGTGCTGCGGATCGCCTCGGACCTCGGCGACGCCGTACTGCTGGGCGCGACGCTGCCGGGCCGTGCCACCCGGGTCAAGGCGGTGGCCGTGTCGGTGGGTTGGGGCGCCCTGTCCGTGGCCGCGCTGCTCTCCCGTCCGCCGGGTGACCGGAACGGGAACGGGGCCGGGCGGCGGGCCGGGCTCACGGGGGTGTGCGCACGGACCGCCGGGAAGCGCGCCTGCAAGGGCGCACGGGCCACCCCCAAGGGCGCCTGACCCACCGTCCACAGGCCCCGAAAAGAGCGCACCCTGCCCATTGGCAACGGCGTCCGGGACTGATCCGCAGTGCCAGCGAGCAAGAACTCCCCCGTTCCGAAACGAGGACCCATCCGCACCCGCCCCGGCGACGAATAGAGGGCGGGGGAGATGCGCGTCGGGCCTGCCGGGCCCGGAGGCACCAAGGATCGCTGGGGAAGGGAAGCGCGGCGTGGACAACGACCATCAGGATCGCGGCTTCGGAGAGTGTGTGGGGCACCGCCCGCTGGTGATGCGCAGAATGCCCGCCGAGCCGGGAGCCGGTGTGCTGCTGTTGCACGGAGGGCAGGCCGACGCGCTCGACCGTCCGTGCCCGTGGAACCTGCCGGCGCTGCGGATGCGTCCCATCTGCCGCGCCGTCCAGCGCGCCACGGCCGGTTACGGCGTCGCGCTCGGCGAGGTCCGCTACCGGCACCGGGGGTGGAACGGCCTGCGGGCCGACGCCGCCCGCGACGCCGAGTCCGCGGTCGAGGAGTTGACGACAGCCGTCGGACCGCTGCCGCTCGTCCTCGTGGGGCACTCCCTGGGCGCCCGCGCCGCGCTGAGCATCGGGGGTCATCCGCGGGTGCGCGCGGTGATCGCGCTCGCTCCCTGGTGCCCGCTGGACGAGCCGGTCGAGCACCTGGCCGGGAAGAGCGTGGTGCTCATCCACTCCGACCGTGACCGGATCACCGATCCCCGCGGCTCGCTCAGCTTCGCTTTACGAGCCCGCGCGGCGGGCGCTGAGGTATGCCGCCTGGTGGTTCCGGGCAGCGACCACGCCATGCTGAAGCGGGCCACGGACTGGCACTCCATCACGGCACAGCTCACCGCGGGATTCCTCGGTGCCGCGGAGCTGCCGCCGGAGGTCGTGTCCGCGCTCGCCTCGGTGGACGGCGAGGACGAGGGCCTGGCGTGCCGGGTGTGACGACGGCTCGTCCGACGACACTCC
Source organism: Streptomyces sp. NPDC002055 (assembly GCF_040296705.1). NCBI lineage: Bacteria > Bacillati > Actinomycetota > Actinomycetes > Kitasatosporales > Streptomycetaceae > Streptomyces > Streptomyces sp. NPDC002055. The sequence goes on along the minus strand of NZ_JBEOXS010000023.1, from coordinate 65,656 downwards.
GTCCGAGACGGCCCGTCCGACGATGGCCCGTCCGACGGCAGCCCGTCCGACGACTGCCCGGCGTGCCGGATGGGTCGAGGGGCCGGTGCGCCGGGTGGCACGTGCGGCGAGGTCGTGGGGGCCTCGCCGCCGACGCCAGACGCGGACGGGTACCGGGGCCGTGACGTGACGCGGGCGCGCCGGCGCGCCGGGGCGCCGTACCCGGCGTGATCCACAGGGGGTACGGCCGCAGGGGTACGGCCGCAGGGGGTACGGCCACAGGGGTGCGGCCGCCCCGGTCGCTCACTGCTGGGCGGCCGGCGATGCCCCCGGAGCAGGAGTCGGGGTCCGTCGGGCGCTCGGCCCCCGGAGCGCGTACGCCGCCCCCGCGCCGGCGGCGAACAGGGCGAGCGCCGAGACGGCCGCACCCAGCCAGGTCGCGCCCAGCCACTGGCCGCCGAAGTAGCCGAGGCTGACGCTGTATCCGGCCCAGGCGAGCCCGGCCAGCGCCGACCACGGCAGGAACTCGGCGGCCTTGCGGTGCATGGCGCCCGCGCCGAGGCTGACCACCGACCGTCCGGCCGGTGCGAAGCGGGCGACGAGGACGAGCAGGCCGCCGCCCCGGATCAGAGCGTTGCCCAGCCGGGCCTGAGCTGCGGTCAGCCGCCGGGACCGGGCGATGGCGCGGTCGAGCCGGTCGCCGCCGCGCCAGGCGAGGCGGTAGGCGACCAGGTCGCCGAGGCAGGAGGCGGTGGCCGCGCAGAGCACCAGCCCGAGGATGTCGGGAACGTCGGCGGTCGCGCCGTGCGTCGCGGAGACGGCGCCCGCCGCGGTCCCGGTGCCGGCCGCGGCGGTGGCGGCGGCGATCACCAGCACACCGCTGGGCAGCACGGGAAGGAAGACGTCCAGCAGAACCGACATCCCGACGATCACGTAGATCCACGGAGTGAGGGTCAGCGACCCCAGATTCGCGAGCAACGTCTCTCCCTGTCCGGTCCCCCGCCGCGACGTCGCAGGGGAGCGGCAGGGGCGGCCTTCATAGCCATACAGCGTACGCCTGGGCCTTGGGGAGAGATTTGCCGGGGGATGGGCGATGTCGGAGCACTCTCACCCGGATGCCCGCGTTCGGGGCGCCGGGCGTCATAACCGGAATGGGCGCGGAGGTCATAACCGGAAGGGGCGTGGACCGATAGACGGCCGCGGGCCGGGGAGTGCCCCCGGCCCGCGGTGGATGCTGTTGCGCCGGTGCCGTCAGACGGTGCTCGGCTGCTCGGCCGGGGCGGCGGCCGGCGCGGCCGTCCGGTCGCGACCGCCGAACAGCCCGTCCAGCGCCCACGCGCCGGGACCGGTGAATATGAGCAGCAGGAAGGCCCAGGCATACATCGCGGAGGGCTCGCCGTCGTTCTGGATCGGGAGGAGGCCCGCGCTCTGGTGAACGACGAAGTAGGCGTAGGCCATCGAGCCGGACGAGATCAGCGCGGCGGCCCGGGTGCCGAGGCCGACGGCGACGAGGGCGCCGCCCACGAGCTGGATCACCGCGGCGTACCAGCCGGGCCAGGTGCCGGTCGGGACGGTGCCGCCGCCCATCGCGCCCCCGAGCACGCCGAACAGCGAGGCGGCCCCGTGGCAGGCGAAGAGCAGGCCGATCACGAAGCGGAACAGGCCGAGGGCGTACGGCTGCGCGCCGTCGAGGCGGGATCTCAGCGGGCTGGCTGAAGACATGACGGGGGACTCCTTCGGTGGGGACGGAACCGATGAGGGCCCACGTTAGGTAGACCTAATCAATACTTGCAAGTTCAATATTCGGCCGCGGATCCGGTTTCTTCTGCGTTGTCCCGAAGGCCGGAGCGCCTGGTTGCACGGCCCGCAGGGCGGCCCGGCCCACCGCGTCGGTGTCGGCGAGTGTGACCGAGTTGACTCCCGGCCGGGCGCCCGCCGCGGTGACCCAGTGCACCCCCTCCGTCGGCACGCCCACCGCGAACCGGCGCGGATGGGGCCGCCCCTCCGCGTCCACCAGCCGGTACGGGACCCGGGTGACGTCCAGCCCGCCCGTCTCGTACCCGTCGGCCACATGCGTCCGGCAGGCGCCGGTCTTGAGCAGCTGGGCCAGCAGCGGATCGCAGGTCCGGCGCAGATCGGTGGCCGGCAGCCGGGCCTCGATCAGCGTGGTCACGGTCACCTCGGAGCCGGGCACCTCCGCCGAGGACGCGGTGAAGCCCGCGCCGCCGCCCGGCGTTCCGGGCCGGACCTCCAGCCGGGGCCCGAGCACGTCCAGGACGCCCGCTTCGACGAGCGCCACCAGCTCCTCGATCCGGCGGCGCGGCGGTCCGATCGAGAGGAAGGCGTTGAGCGGGGTGTACCAGCGGTCGAGATGGTCGCGGCGGGAGGTGCCGGAGAGCCCGGTGTGGTCCACGATCAGCCGGAGCTCATTGCGCAGGTCCCGCAGCACGTCGAGCGCGGCCTTGACCGGGCCGGCGACATTGCCGAGCCGCGCGTGCTCGGCGTCCTGCCGCAGGTGGGCGAGGAGCCACTGCCGGAAGTCGCCGACGCCGGCGAAGGTGCGGCCGTCGTGCGGGCGGGCCACGTCCGGCCACGACCAGCGCTCGTCCTCGGAGATCCCGAACGCGTCCAGGACGGAGGCCTCTTCCGCGCTGCCGTGCCCAGTGGCCAGAAAGCGCTCCCGGAACAGCGGCGCGGTCACCGGCGCCGCGGCCGCGCGGGCCGTCAGCAGCGCCTCGTAGTGGACGGTCTCGACCTCCTTGGCGACCAGCGGCCACACCTCGGCGAGGAAGTCCGGGTGATCACCGCGGTCCGCCCGGGCCCGGAACGCCGCGATGACGGCCGGAGTCAGCAGCAGCGGCTCGTGCCGCCCGCACGCGCCCTTCGCGTTGTCGCCGCGCGCGTGGTACGGGATCCCGCGGCGCGACCCCGCGTACAGCCGCGGCTCCCGTCCCGAGGGGTGGTACCGGAGCGTGCCGTCCGCCGCGGTGCGGAACGCGCCGCCGCGGCCGGTGGTCAGCAGCGCGACATGGTCGAAGAAGTTGAGGCCCAGGCCGCGCAGCAGCACCGCCTCGCCCGGGGCGACCCGGCTGAGGTCGAGATCGGCCGGGTTGGCGGGCGGGTGGTAGCCCAGGCCGTTTTCCGCCGCGTACGAGGAGAAACGCTCCTCTGCCTCGCCCGGGACGACCGGCACATGGCCCTGGGCCAGCACCACCGCCGCCAGCCCGGCCAGTTCGTGGCCGTTCTCCAGGGTGAGGCGCTGTTCGCCGCCGGCCCGCTCCTCCAGCCGCACCGCGCGGGAGGTGTGGATCCGCACGTCCACCGCCGCGGGCGCCCCGCTGACGACGCGGTGGAAGACCCAGCTCAGATAGTGGCCGTAGAAGGCGCGGCTCGGGTAGTCGTCGGGGCCGAGGGCCCGCGCCTCGGCGAGCAGCGCGGGGTCGGGACAGCGGGCGTCGAGCGACGCGGCCCACTCGTAGAGGCTCGGGCCGGTACGGATCGGGCCGTCGCACTCCACGCTGGGGTCGGTGAACAGCGTCACCTGCGAGGCCACCGTGTTCATCAGCAGTTCGCCGGGCTGGTCGGTGCGCCAGACCTGCCCCGCGCCCGGCGGAGCCGGGTCCACCACATGAACGGTCAGGCGCTCGCCGGGCAGCAACTCCGGGACCGAGGCGCAGATGCGTTCCAGCACGCTCGTACCGCGGGGGCCGGCTCCGACGAGGGCTATGGCGTGGTGCTCTCCGGCCAAGACGGACTCTCCCGAGGCAACTGGGGCTCAAGCGAAGAGGCCATCATGCCGCCCGCCCCACCGGTCTTCGAAGCCCTGATCGGAGGATCTCTCTTCGGTGTGGGATGGATCACTTCGGATCACGGGTGATCGTGGAGGATCGCGGGCGATCGTCCGCCATTGCGGACCACAGGGGGATGAGAACGGGCAAGCGGACGGCCGACGGAGCGGACGGGGAAGCGGCCGAGGGGACGGACCCGGCTGCTCTCCCGTCCGTGAACGGCCGAACGTGCGGAACGGTCAGGGGCGCCGAGTGGGGTGAGCCCGCTCCTGCCCCGGCCCGCTGACCTCGCTCTCGGCCGCCTGCTCCAGCCAGGTCCGGCCGTCACTCTCCTGCCGGGCCTGTTCCAGGCGGAGGCTCGACGTCCGCCCGCGGATCGTCAGCGTCATCAACTGGTTGCCGAACCACGGACCGCCGGTCCGGTCCCAGCCGATCGCCGGTTCGGCGGCCCGCGCGTGCCGGGCCAGCGCCCGGCCCACCCACCGTCCGGCCCGGCTCCAGCCGAACCGGAAACCGAGCTTCATGGAGGCCGGGACGCTGTTGTGCACCGGCGAACAGGTCAGCTGCAGAATCCGGGCCTGCGGCACGAATCCACCGGCCCGTTGGGCACTGCCGGGCCCCTGGGCATCCCCGGCCTGTCGGACTCCACCGGCCTGTTGGGCGTCCCCGGGCTGTGAGGTGTCCCCGGCCTGCTGGGCGCCCCCGGGCTCCCCCGGGCTCTCCGCACCCCCCGGTCTCTCCGCACCCCCCGGCCAGCGTGGCTCGGCGACATACGCGTGGTGCACATCGCCCGAGAGGACGCAGACCGTCGCCGGGGCGCTCCGTCCGCTGCCCGCCTCGGCGACCAGCTCGGTGAACGCGTCGAAGGACGACGGGAACGCCGCCCAGTGCTCCAGGTCGCCCGCCTGCCGCAGGCTCTCGGCGATCCGGGCCCAGCGTCGCCCGCGCTCCCCGGCGCACAGCGCGGCGTTCCACCGCTCCGCGTCATGGATGGCGGGCGGCAGCAGCCACGGCAGCGAGGTGCCGATCAGCAGATGGTCGTAGGCGCCCGGTCCGCCGGCCGTCACCTGGTCGCGGACCCACGCCCATTCGTCCGGGTCGACCATCGCGCGCCGCGACTCCTCCAGCACACGGCCGGCCCGGGTGTCGACCATCAGCAGCCGGGTCCGGCCGAAGTCGCGCCGGTAGCTCCAGCGGGTGTGGCCGGGGTCGGCGTCGGCGCGGGCGGCGAACTCGCGGACCAGGTCGGTGCCGTCCGCCGCCGTCCGGACCTGGGTGAACAGCGGGTCGGCGGCGAGTGCGGTGGGGGAGAGGTTCCCCAGGTGCTGGTAGACCCAGTACGACATGAACCCGGCGAGGATCCGCTCCTGCCACCACGGGGCGGCCTGCATCTTCTCCCGCCAAGCCGCACTGGTGTTCCAATCGTCGATCACGTCGTGGTCGTCGAAGACCGCGCAACTGGGCACGGTGGACAGCAGCCAGCGCACCGACGGGTCGAGCCAGGACTCGTAGTAGAGGCGGGTGTACTCCTCGAAGTCCGCGACCTGGCTGCCCGGGGGCTCCTTCAGGTCGCGGCGGGTGGCGATCCACTGGCGCATCGCCGGCGAGGTCTCGTCCGCGTAGACCTGGTCGCCCAGGAGCAGCAGCACGTCCGGCCGTTCGGCGTCCGGTTCCCCGGCGAGGCGGGTCGCCAGCAGGTCGAGCGCGTCGGGCCCCACCGGATCGTGGCGCACGGCCCGGCCCGCGGCGCGGGCGGCGGCGCCGCCGTGCGGGGGCGCGGCCCAGCGGCAGGAGCCGAACGAGATCCGCAGCGGGCCGTCCGCTCCGGCCGGGAGCGTGGTGATCGTGCTGGGCGGACGGGTGTCCTCCGGCGGCGGCCAGACCTCCTGCCCGTCCAGCCGCACGCGGTACGGGGTGCTGGTGCCCGGCTCGAGTCCGATCACCGTGATCAGGGCGTAGTGGTGGCCGGCGACCTGCCAGGTGCGTGCCGCGCCGCCGCCCGAGCCGCCGTCGCAGACGACCTCGGCGTCGCACGGGCGACTCGTCTCGATCCATACGGTCGCGCTGTGCTCGTCCACGTACCGCAGGAGCGGTCCCAGGAGCAGTCCCGCCATCGGCGTCCGCCCTCCCTCTGTCGCCCCGTACGGTACGGAACGACGGAGGGAAGCGGGTGGTTTCCCGCCGGAGGTTCTTCGGGAGTTCCCCCCGGTGGGTTCCCCGCGCACCGCCACCGGGCCCAGGCCGGCCGGGACGCGCCGGGCGCGTCGGGACCGTGCCGGGGCCCCGGCGGCGGGTGGGTCAGCAGCCCTTGAGGATGCCGCTGAGGGCCTTCTTCTCGGCCGAGTCGACGGTCATGCCGTAGGTGTGCTTCACGGACACCCACATCCGGGCGTACGTGCAGTGGTAGCTCTTCTTCGAGGGCAGCCACTTGGCCGGGTCCTGGTCGCCCTTGCCCTGGTTGACGTTGTCGGTGACGGCGATGAGCTGCGAGTGGGTGAGGTCGTTGGCCAGGTCCTCGCGGCGGTCCGTGGTCCAGTCCCGGGCGCCGGACTTCCACGCCTCGGACAGCGGGATGACGTGGTCGATGTCCACGTCCTGCGGGTCGTGCCAGGTGGCGCCGTCGTAGGGGGAGGTCCAGGTGCCGCTCTTCGCGGAGCAGTAGGAGTCCTGCTTGACGTCCTTGCCGTCGCGCTTCAGCACGACCTCACGGGTGTTGCACTCGTCCTTCTGGTCGCTCCAGTGCGGGAACTTCTCCCGGCTGTAGCCGTCCTGCGAGCCCTCCGGCTGCACCTTCAGCTTCGCGAGCTGGGTACGGGCGGTCTCGGCGTTCGGCGGGGCGGGCGGCTCGGCCTGGGCGGACGGGCCGTTCAGGAAAACCGTTCCGGCCAGGGCCGCCACCCCGGCGACGATCCCTATTCGACGCGCGTAGACGCCACGTCGGCCGGAAGCGGAGGTGGAAGTACGGGACATGGGAACTCCCTGGGTTGTGGGGGGTGATGACCGCACAAGGTCCGGTCATCGTCGCGGTGCCGGGTTTCCGTGGGGTGGGCACCACGTAACAGACTGGCGACATGTGCACGCCATATCAAGAGGTTGCTCGTCACACCTGACGCATCGCCACCCGGCGGACGGGCGGGGGAGTTCGGTCCGTGAGGAGGGTGGGGCCGAGGTGGCGCACGGTGCCTCCGAGGGGAGGGGAGCGGCCTCCGGCGGGAGAGGGCGGGCCTCCGGTTGTGAAGACCGAGAGGCCCAGGTGCGGGTTGTGAAGGCTGGAGGGGCCGACGTGGGTTTGTGAAGGCCGGAGAGGCCCGGGCGCGGGTTGTGAAGGCAGAGGCGCCGGGCGCGCCGCGAGGAACGGGTGTCCCGGCGACGAAGTCGGTACCTCTCGGGCAAGGGCGCCTCTCGGGACGGCCGGCAGGGTTCGGGCGCGCCGCCGTCCTCGGTCCGTTCCGCCGCGGTGCGGGCGACCGTAGGGTTGCCGGGTGCATGCTGCCGGTGAACCGTTCACGGCCGGGCCGCTGGTGACCCGGCCGCCCGCCCCCGGCCCGATGGCGGCTCCGCCCCTGCCCGCCGAGTCGTTCGCCGCCGAGCCCCTGCTGCCGGTGAACCCCACCCTCGGGATCGTGCTCGGCGCGCTGCTCGTGGCCGCCGCGGGGGTCGCCGCCGTCGCCCGGCTCGCCGACCACGACGGCCGCGGCTACGCCCGCGCCATCGGCACCGCGGGCCTGCGCGCCGCGGTCCAGCTCGCCGCCGTGTCGTATGTCATCGGCTGGGTGGTGCGCGCGGTTCCGCTGCTGCTGGGCTTCATCGCCCTGATGTTCGCCGTCGCCGTCCGCACCGCGGGCCGCCGGATCACCGCCAACCGCACCTGGTGGTGGGCGGCCGTGCCGATCGCCGCCGGGGTGCTGCCCGTCGTCGCCGTGCTGCTGCTGACCGGCCTCGTTCCGCTCAAGGGCATCGCGCTGATCCCGATCACCGGGATTCTGATCGGCGGCGCGCTCACCGCCACCGTGCTGGCCGGCCGCCGCTGCCTGGACGAGCTGCACTCCCGGTACGGCGAGGTCGAGGCCGGCCTGGCCCTCGGCCTGCTGGAGCGCGAGGCCCGGCTGGAGGTCGCCCGGCCCGTCGCGTCCGACGCCCTGCTCCCCGGGCTCGACCAGACCCGGACCGTGGGCCTGGTCACCCTGCCCGGGGCCTTCGTGGGGATGCTGCTGGGCGGGGCGTCCCCGGTGGACGCCGGCGCGGTGCAGCTCTTCGTCCTGGTCGCGCTGCTGATGGTGCAGGCGGTGGCGGTCGCGCTCGTCCTGGAGCTGGTCGCCCGGGGCCGGCTGCACCGCCGTGACGGCGGGCCGGCGGCGTCCCGTACCCTGGGGCGAGCAGAAGGGGAGTAGCTCTTCGCCGGACCGTCGACATACTGCCCGGCCCGCCACCCGCCCACCGCTTCCGGTGGGGCGCCTCGCGCGCAGGGTGAACGGCTGAGCCGGCGCCCGGAGGCCGGTACGTCCGCGTACCGCGCCGGCGAGACCTTCGGCCAGCAGTGTCCGTCCATGCCCGCATGGATCCACATGGACGCTGCCGTGCCGAAGCGACCCCTGATCCATGCAGGTCTCTCGGTACGGCAGCCCCGACCGATTGAGGAATCAACCGCAGTGATCAGCTTCAGCATCGCCGCAGTGGCCTTCGGCGTCGTCTTCCTCGCCGAGCTGCCCGACAAGACCGCCCTCGCGGGCCTGGTGCTCGGCACCCGCTACCGCGCCTCGTACGTCTTCGCGGGGGTGGCGGCCGCCTTCGCCGTGCATGTGACGCTCGCCATCGCGGCGGGCAGCGTCCTGACCCTGCTGCCGCACCGGCTGGTCCAGGCGGTGGTCGGGCTGCTCTTCCTGGCGGGTGCGCTGGTGCTGCTCTTCAAGCGGCAGGAGGAGGACGAGGAGGATCTGCGCGAGCCCGCCGACCAGAGCTTCTGGAAGGTCTCGGGCGCCGGGTTCATGCTCATCCTGGTCGCCGAGTTCGGCGACCTCACCCAGATCATGACCGCCAACCTCGCCGCCCGCTACGACGACCCCGTCTCCGTGGGCCTGGGCGCGGTGCTCGCGCTGTGGACGGTGGCCGCCATCGGCATCCTGGGCGGGCGCACCCTGATGAAGTACGTCCCCCTGCGGCTGATCACCAGGGTGGCGGCCGTGGTGATGCTGGCGCTGGCCGGGTTCAGCCTCTACGAGGCGGTCGCGGGGTAGCGGGGGGCCGGGGCGCGGCGAGGCGGTTGCCCCGGGGGCGCGGGGGTTCCGAGGCGCGGGGGTGTGGGTGGCCGCGAGGTGCGGCGTAGCGGTAGACCCCTGGCGCGGCGCGGGTGGCCCGGCGTCCGGTGGCGCGGCGTTGCGGTGGTTCCGGGCGGCCGGAATCCCCGGAGTCGCCCCGTCGCCCCCGCCCCGCCCGGCCTCCGTCAGTGGCTGACCGTGAGAACGAGGCCGCCGTCCGCGGCGGCCTCGACCCGCACCTGCTCCAGCGTGGGCACCGCGACCGTCGGGCCGCTCGCCGCGGCCCGCGGTCCGACGCCCACGACCCGCATCCCGGCCGCCCGGCCCGCCGCGATGCCGACGGCCGAGTCCTCGAAGACGACGCAGTCCTCCGGCGCGAAGCCCAGCTCGGCCGCGGCCTTCAGATAGCCCTCGGGGTCCGGCTTGCTGCACCCGACCCGCTCGGCGGTCACCCGCACTTCCGGAACGGGGAGCCCGGCCGCGCCCATCCGGGCCCGGGTGAGGTGCTCGTCGGCGGAGGTGACCAGCGCGTGCGGCCGCCCGGCGAGCCCCGCCAGGAGGGCGGCGGCACCCGGAATCGCCACGACCCCGTCGGTGTCGCCGGTCTGCCACTCCAGCATCCGCCGGTCGTCCGCCCGGTTCAGCTCCTCGTTCCGGCCGGGCAGCAGCAGCGCCATGGTGGCGTGCGCCTGCCGGCCGTGCATGTCGCGGAGTACGTGCTCCGGATCCAGGCCCTGTTCCCCGGCCCAGCGCCGCCAGGCGCGCTCCACGGAGGCGTCGGAGTCGACGAGGGTGCCGTCCATGTCGAGCAGCAGGGCGCGGGCGGTGAGGGGCGTGGTGGCCGTCATCGGCAGGCTCCAGGAAGGCAGACAGGAGGGGCAGGGGCAGTACTGCGGGAGTGCGGACCGGGGCACGACGGGTGGGTGAAGGGCGGCGGCGGGCGGTCGGGGCGGCCGGCTTCGAAGCCCGTCGGAGGCGGGCCGGGCGGACCGGTCCCCGGCCGGCGGCGGACGGGCTGCGGAGCGGACGGGGCCGGCGCGCAACGGGATACCAGGGGATGCCAGGGGGATACCAAGTGGTTCCGCCCGCCGGTCAGGGAAATGCGGGCGGAACCACTTTGTTCCTACACGATACAAACAAGGGCGGCTCGATGCCAGTCCTGGGCGTCATCAATTTCCGCCGGCCCTCGCCGGGCGCCCCGCCGACCCGGCCCGCCCGTCACGTTCCGGCACCCGGTTCACCCGGTTCCACCCGTCCGCCGTCACCCCGTGCCACCCGCTCCTGGCCCCACCCGGGCCCGGATGGGCGCGGCCGGTCCCCCCGTTCCCCAGGTGCGGGTGATCGCCCCTGGCCTCGGCCTCGTCCGGCCGCCCCTGGCCTCGGCCCCGTCCGGCCGTCCCCGTCCCCGTCCGGCCGCCTCCCCACCTGCGCCTCCGCCCCCGCGCCCCTTCCACAGTCGCCGCACCGTCTCAGCAGGCCGTCCTCCGGCGGACCGCTCAGGATGGATACGTGCCGCGGCGGACCCGTGCCGTGGCGGACGGTCCAGGCGAGGAGGCGTCCATGGCTCCGGACGCAAGCCCACCCATCGGCTCCGGCTCCGGCACAGGTGCGGGAGCCGTCACCGTGGTGCCCGGAGCCGGACAGCCGCGGCGCACCGTGCTCGTCGCGATCGGCGCGCTGCTCCTCGGGATGCTGCTGGCCGCCCTCGACCAGACGATCGTCTCCACCGCGCTGCCCACGATCGTCAGCGACCTCGGCGGCCTGAACCACCTCTCCTGGGTGGTCACCGCCTATCTGCTCGCCGCCACCGCGGCGACCCCGCTCTGGGGCAAGCTCGGCGACCAGTACGGCCGCAAGAAGCTCTTCCAGGCCGCGATCGTCCTCTTCCTCATCGGCTCCGCGCTCTGCGGCGTCGCGCAGAACATGCCCGAACTCATTGCGTTCCGCGCGGTCCAGGGGCTCGGCGGCGGCGGGCTCATCGTGCTGTCCATGGCGATCGTCGGCGACATCGTGCCGCCCCGGGACCGCGGGCGCTACCAGGGGCTGTTCGGCGCGGTCTTCGGCGCGTCCAGCGTGCTCGGACCGCTGCTCGGCGGGGTCTTCGCCGACCACCTCAGCTGGCGCTGGGTGTTCTACATCAACCTGCCCATCGGCGTCGTCGCCCTCCTCGTCATCGCCGCCGTGCTGCACATCCCGGCCCGGCCGACCCGGCACACCATCGACTACCCGGGCACCTTCCTCATCGCCTCGGCCGCCATCTGCCTGGTCCTGATGGCCTCGCTCGGCGGCACCACCTGGGCGTGGTCCTCCTGGCAGATCGTGCTGCTCGGCGTCCTCGCGGTGCTGCTGCTGACGGCGTTCGTGGCCGTCGAGCGGCGGGCCGTCGAACCCGTCCTGCCGCTCGGCCTGTTCCGCATCCGCACCTTCGCGCTCTGCTCGGTGATCTCCTTCGTCATCGGCTTCGCGATGTTCGGGGCGATGACCTATCTGCCGACCTTCCTCCAGGTCGTGCAGGGCGTCTCACCGACCCTGTCCGGCGTCCACCTGCTGCCGATGGTCGCCGGACTGCTGGTCGCCTCGACCGGCTCCGGCCAGATCGTCGCCCGCACCGGCCGGTGGAAGGTCTTCCCGATCGCCGGCACCGCCGTCACCGCCGTCGGTCTGCTCCTCCTCCATCACCTCGAGGAGACCACCGGCACCTGGGAGACGAGCGCCTACTTCGCGGTGTTCGGCTTCGGACTGGGGCTGGTCATGCAGGTGCTGGTGCTGGTCGTGCAGAACAGCGTCCGCTACGAGGACCTGGGCGCCGCCACCTCCGGCGCGACGTTCTTCCGTTCCATCGGCGGCTCGTTCGGCGTCGCCATCTTCGGCACGATCTTCACCTCGCAGCTCGGCGACCGGCTCGCGGAGGAGCTGGCCGGGAAACAGCTCCCGCCCGGCATCGGGCTCGGCACCCTGGAGTCGGACCCGCGGACCATCGCCCGGCTCCCCGCCGCCCTCCAGCCGGACGTCATCCACGCGTACTCCACCTCGATCACCGACGTCTTCCTCTACGCCGCCCCGGTGGTGACCGTCGCCTTCGTCGTCGCCTGGTTCCTCAAGGAGGACCCGCTGCGCGGCTCGGTCACCTCGCCCGACATCACCGAGACGCTGGCCAGCAACCCCGTCCAGCGCTCCTCGCGCGACGAGGTGTGCCGGGCGCTGTCGGTCCTCGGCAGCCGCGAGGGACGGCGCGACGCCTACGTCGAGATCACCCGGCGCGCGGGCTGCGACCTCGAACCGGCGGCGAGCTGGCTGCTGCTGCGCATCAGCCGCTACGGCGGCGCCGAACCCGCCCTGCTGGCCGAGCACAGCACCGTGCCGCTCGGCGTCATCTCCGGCGCCGCACGGCAGTTGGAGGAGCGGAGCCTCGCCGTACGGGCCGGGCTGCCGCTGGTGCTGACCCATGACGGCCGGCAGGTCGCGGACGCGCTGTCCCGGGCGCGGGAGGAATCCCTCGCCGAACTGCTCGGCGACTGGTGGGGCCCGGACCGGCCCACCGATCTCGTCGAACTGGTCAAGGAGTTGAACGCCGAGATGTGCGGCTCGGACGGCGAGCGCCCGCACCAGCCCGACATCCGGCGCACCACGGGCCCGTACCGGCCGGACCACTACTGAAGGCCGGAGTCCGGCCGTGCCGGGCGGGCTCCGCGCGTGCCGACTGCCCCGTAAGGGAATCCTTGCGCTCCTTTAACGCTGCTGAGTGCAGCATGCAGCTATGCTCGTCGGAACGTGCCGCCGGGGGGAATTCCGGCATACGTCAGAGGCCCGTGACAAGGCCCCGGAATCGGACGGACGAGTTCGGTGAGGGGGCATGCGAAGCCGACTGGAAAGCAATAACGGGGATATGACCGACCTGTACATAGACAATGCGATGCTGCAGCGCGTCCGCACCAATCTTGCCCATGTGGACGAGTTACTCACGAAGCCGGCCCATGCCATGGACGTGGTCGATACGCGCGCCATGGGCGCCTCCGAACTGGAGAAGCGCATGGGTGAGTTCGGAGACGAGTGGAACTACGGCATCAAGCAGCTGAAGAAGTTCTCGGGTAAGGCCGTCAAGGCGCTGGACCGGATCGAGAAGAAGTTCTCCGGACTCGACCGGGAACTCGCCCGGCAGCTCAGCAAGGCGGCGAGGAAGAAGTGACCGCTCCCACCGTCGACGACTTCCCGACCCTGGGATTCGTGCCCTGCCCCGGTGACCACCACGCCGTGACCTCCGTGGTCGCCACGCTCAAGAGGACCACGGACGCGCTCGGCGAAGTGGTGCGCGTCCTGCGAGGAGCCGACAAGGGAGCCTGGCGCGGCAAGACGGCCGACGCCTTCCGCGAGCTTCTCTCCGACGACTTCCGCCCCAAGGTGGAGAAGGCGCTGACCTCCTTCGCAGAGGCGCGCGGGGCGCTCGGCGACTGGGCCGAGGACCTGGAGCGCTACCAGGCCCGCGCCCGCCGTCTGGAAGAGCGGGCCCACGCCGCGAAGAAGGGCGCAGACGCCTCCGACCGCGATAGTCCCGGACAGCGCGGTAAAGCCGGGGGAAGCAGTGGCGGGGCCGGCGATGACAAGGGCAAGGACCACGTCGAGGAATTGCGGGCCGAGGCCCGCCGGCTGCACAGTGCCTTCGAATCACAGGGTGCCGATATCGCCCGGCGTCTGCAGCACGCCGGTGACATCGCCCCGGATGAGCCCGGCTTCTGGGACAAGCTGGGCGACAAAATCGGTGGCGCCCTTTCCGAAATCGGCGAGGCCATCAAGGAGAACGCCGACTGGATCACCGTCGCCGCCTCCGTGATCGGCGTAGCGGCGATCTTCTTCCCGGCACTGGCGCCCGTGGCCTTCGCCCTGAGCGCTGTCGCCCTCGTGGCACACGGGGCCAAGTACGGCTCCGAGGGGCTGTGGCCACCGTCGAAGGACAAGATCGGCAACTACCTCACCCTCGGAGGAGACGCACTGGGCGCCATTCCCGGCTTCGGCGCCGCCGCCAAGGGCGTGGGCGCCGGGGTGCGTGCGGCTCGCGGCGTCCCCGGTGCGGCCGCCGGCCTGAAGGTGGGCATCTCCACAGGGGCGCGCGGAGCGAACTTTGCCGCAAGAGCGGCCAACCCGGCGCTTCCCCTGATCGCCAGGCCCGTCGAGGCCGCGGCCACCCGCCTGGGCGCCTCGGCGGTCAACGCCCAGCGCATCGCCGACGGAGTGCAGGCCACCGGACAACTGGCCTGGACCGCGCCGACGGCGTACGCGGCGGCCCGGCCCAGCGACGGCGCCGCCAACGCCGCGAACTGGGGCACCGCGATCGGCAATGTCGCGGCCGGCAGCGGCGGCGGCAGGTTCGGCGGGATCGCGGGCCTCGGCAGCGCGATCGGCCTCGGCGTATGGGAGACACGATGACAGCCGGACCCGGGAGCGCGCCGGCGGTCCCCCTCACCCTGTCCGCCGACGAGCCGGACGTGTGGTTCGTACTCCCTCCGGGGTTCTTCCCGGTGTCCCTGGACGGGACCGCGGAGGAGCGCGTCGTGCGCATGGCCGAGGCCGTCGAGGCCCTGTTCCCCGACGCCGCACCGGAACAGCGGCTCAGCCTCGTCCTGTCCGGTGAATACGCGGTCGCGTCGATGCTCGGCGCCGGGGCGGTCCATCTCTCCCACTGCCTCCGCCGACGCGACGACGGCGGCCTGTCCCAGGGAATGCTGGCGGTGTTCATCAAACACCTCGGTTCGTCGGAACCCCTCGGCATGGCCCAGAGCATCGCCGACCAATGGTTCGCCGAGAACCCGGATGCGGAGGTCGGCGGGGTGATCCTCCCGTACGGGCCGGCCGCGCTCTGCGCCGTGGAGCACGACATACCCGTACCGGCGGCGCTGTTCGGCGCCGAGGACGGAGAGGGCGGAGGGGGCGGGCAGGACGGGGTGACGACACTGCGCCAGGTGCAGCTCGCGGTACCGCTCCACACCGGCCGTCACACCCTGGTTTTCGCCTTCTCCACCGAGGACATCGACCAGTGGGACAACTATCTCCAGGTGATGGCCGAACTGCTGTGCACCGTCTCGGCCGATGAGCCCGTCGACCGCCCGGAGGACCGGCCCGATGCCGGGCTCCCGGATCTTCGGCCCGATGCCGGGTCCCCGGCCCCCCGGCCCGATGCCGGGTCCGGTGCACCCGCCGTCGTCCGGCCCGGTGTCGCGTCCGACGAGCGGTACCGCACCGGGCCGGACGCCACGCAGGGGTCCCGAGAGGGATCGGACGGGTGACCGAGGGGAAGACCGGAGAACGATGAGTGACAGCACCGCACCCGCCGCCGGCCGGCGGACCGGACGACGAAGCACCGGCCGCCTGTTGGGCCTCACCGCCGCCGCATCCTGCCAGGTGCTCGTGGGCATCCCGGCCATGATCGTCGGCACGAACGCCATGGCCGCCCGATCCGACGGCCTCGGTGCCCTCCTCACCGCGCTGCTGTGGTTGCTCTACGCGGTGGGTCTCTTCGCCCTCCTCGCCCGGCTCGGAGGGGCGGAGGCCGGCTGTTCGGCGGCGGTGTGCGTGCTGCTGCTGTCCGCCCTGGGCTGTTGGATCGGCTCGGCGGCCTGGGAGGATCTGGTGCTCCGGGAGCGCGGGCGGACCGTACGGGCCGTCGTCATGGCGGAGCGGCTCGACACCGGCTCCCGTGGCGACCGGACCTGGTACTACGAGTTGACCGAACGGAACGGGCTGCCCGTCCCGGGGCCGGAACTCGTCAGCGACACCGACCGGTTCGCGGTGGGACGGACCGTCACCGTGATCGAGGACCCCACCGGGAAGCTGTCCCCGCGCACCCCCGAGGGGGCCGACCCCACGAGTGACCTGCTCGGCGTGGGCGGCGTGGCGGCGGTCTGCCTCGCCGCCGTCGGACGGACCGCCTACCGTGCGCACCGGGGCCACGGCCGGGCGACGCCCCGCCGACGGACGCGGGACGGTGCACCCCCTCGCGATCAGGAGCAGCGGCTGCGGGATGCGCTGCGGGCCCGGAACGTCGACCGCCGTGGCTACATCCGCCTGTCCCCACGCGACTACCCCGGCCTGACCCCGGAGCACGTGACCCGGATCGCCCACGAGGAGGGCCTGCGCGTCGAGACCTTCTGGAACCGCGGCTCCTGGCGCTTCGGCGAACGGGTCGTACAGGAGCCGGAACCCGGCCCCGAGTACCGGACGTAGGTGCTGCGCACGGGGCCGGACTCCGTACCGGCAGTCGAAGCGCGGCGGGCACCGGCAGCGTAAGCGCGGCGGCGCACCGGCAGCGTAGGCGCGGCGGCGCCCGGCGTGCCACGGCCCTCACCGGCTCCCGCGTCTCCCGGCTCCCACGCCTCCCGGCTCCTACGCCTCACCGGCTCTCGCGCCTCCCGGCTCCCATGCCTCACCGGCTTCCACGCCTCCCCGGACCCCGGTGGCCCTCCGGCCCCGGGACCACCGGCACGCCGCGCTCGAAACGCCGGTTGATCACTCTCAGTTCGCCTCACCGCGGTGAGGCCGGGCGGGATCGTCGGCTGCCGACACCAGCATCGACCTGCGGAGAAGGCGTGGACCTGGGCTGATGGGGTGTCGGCCCGGAGCGCGGCCGACGGCCTTGCCGGGAGCGGGCGTTTGCCGCCAGGGCGCCGGGTAACACGCGGTGATGAAAGCCTCGCACGAGAGGACCTCTGCGGAAGGCACGACATGTCCACTGGCGCAATCATCATCCTGGCCGTTGCGGCTGCCGTCATCGTGGCGCTGCTGCTCGCCAAGCCGGTGCTGCAGAGCGGCGGCAGCGGCCTGCGGCGCCGGTTCGGCCCCGAGTACGACCGGGCCGTCGCCCGGCATGACGGAGACACCAAGGCGGCGCACAAGGAGCTCAGCGAGCGGCTGCGACGCCACGGCGACCTGCGCGTCCAGCCCTTGGCCGAAACGGCCCGGGAGCAGTACGTGGCCCGATGGGCCGGCATCCAGGAGCAGTTCGTCGACTCGCCCGCCGCGGCGGTGACCGAGGCCGACCGGCTGCTCGGCCGGCTGGTCCGGGACCGCGGCTTCCCGGCGGACGCCTACGACGAGCAGGTCGACGCCCTGTCGGTGCACCACGCCGAACAGGTCGGCGGATACCGCCGCATCCACGCGGCGGCCCGGCGCGTGACCGACGGCCGGACGGAGACTGCGGGCCGGACGGAGACCGGGAGCCGGAAGGGGAGCGAGAGCCGGACGGAGACCGGGAGCTGGACGACGGGGAGTGAGAGCCGGACGACGGAGACCGAGGAACTGCGTGAGGCCCTGGTAGGCGCCCGCGCACTCTTCGAACAGCTCGTCACCTCCCACCCCCGGGACCACCACGGCCGGAACCGTCCGGCCGGCCGCTTCACGGCGCGGGGGCGCGCCGCGGCTCGCAACCGGGCCGCCGCTGACCAGGACGCGGCCGACCGGGCCGGGAGCGGCAAGCCGAACACCGGTCGCCTGCACCTGCCGTGGGCGATGAACCAGCGTGGCCCCGGCGCAACCAAGGGCGGTGCGTGATGGAACGTCCCGACGAACAACGTCCCGACGAACAACGTCCCGACGAACGCAGGGCGGCTCATGCAGTTGATCCGCCCGCCGCGCAGGGGCCGGTGGTGGCCGAGGCAGCCGCCGGATCCGCCGGATCCGGCGCCTCCGCCGCGCCCCGGGCGGTCGGCTCCGCGCCCCGGGCGGTCGGCTCCGCGCCCCGGGCAGCGGAGGCAGCGGAGGCCAGGCGGGCGGCCCGCGCGGCCCGTATCTCCGGCGTGCCGCACCAGCCCGGCCCGGCCGGCGAGGGCGAGGCCCACACCGGTCACCCGGGCGCCGCAACCGGAGGCGCGGCACCCGCCGAGCACCGGACGGCCGTCCGCGACCGGCGCGGAGTCCGCGGAACCGGGGTGGGCGGCCCCGGAGTGAAACCCGTACTGCCGCGGGCCGAGAGCGACCAGCTCGCCCTCCGCCTCCAGAACGCGGTCATCGGATTCGTCGACGGCCCGTGGCGGTCCGTCGAGGAGGCGGACGCCCTCTTCGAGGAGGCGACGGCCCGGATCACCGCCTGCCTGGCCGAACGCCGGCGCCTGCTCCGCACCGCCTGGCAGGAGGGCGCGGCCGACGGCGACGGAGCGGGTACGGAGCAACTCCGCACCGCCCTCCGCGACTACCGCGATGTGATGCAGCGGCTGCTGAAGGTCTGAGCCGCCGCCGGGTTGAATGACCTGGGTTTTGAAGGCTCTGCGCGCTCCGGGCGGCCCTGCGGAGTGATCTTCAGAAGACGAAGGTTCGTCGAAGGTCGGGGTGTGTGTCCGATGACGCGGAACGAAGGCGCCCGGAGCCGTCAACCCTGACGATCGTCAAGCTCCGGTGTTGCCGTTCGGCTCGGGTTCCCGGCTGTTCCCGCTTCTACGTTCGGGCTCATGGAACAAGAACCGCGAAAGAAAGTCCGAGTCGGTCGGCTGCTCGGCGCGTTGGCCGCCCTGGGCGTGGGAGCAGGAGTCGTCACGTGGCTGTCCCCCCGTGGGCTGGGCGAGGCTGATGCTGTCGAGGTCACGGGTGGAGCTTCGGCGTCCGCGTACCGGTCGGTTGCCGGGGCGGTGGCGGATGCACCGTCGTGGCTGGGCCCTCTCCTGGAAGTGGCCACCGAGGGCACTTTGGTGATCCTCGGAATGTTGCTGGTCTGGATGTGGTGGACGGCGATCCGCCGCAAAGACGTACGGGAGGTCGCCGGATCCGTCCTCACCGGTCTCGGCACTGTAGCGGCCTATGCGGTGAGCGAAGCGGTGAAGCTCGTCGTGGACGAGGAGCGTCCTTGCCGTGCGTTACGCGCAGGCGCCGAATCGGTCGCGGCATGCCCCGGAGCGGGGGACTGGTCGTTCCCGAGCAACCACGCCACCCTGGCCGCCGGGCTGGCCGTCGGTCTCGCCGTGCTGCGGCCCCGCCTCGCCGCGATCACGCTGCCGCTGGCGGGGGCTGCCGCGCTGCTGCGTGTGCTGGTGGGGGTGCATTACCCGCACGATGTGCTCGCCGGCGCGACGCTCGGCGGCGCTGTCGTGGCGGCGGTGCTGCTCGCGTTCATGCCCTTTGCCCAGGGGGCGGCGTCACGGCTGGGAAGGCTGAGGCGGAATGATCCCGGCCTCGTGGGCCACCACCGCGGCAGCGGCCCGGTTGTCGACGCCCAGCCTCGCCAGGATGGAACTCACGTGGGCTTTGACCGTTCCCTCCACCACATGGAGCCGCCGGGCGATCTGTCCGTTGGACAGGCCGCTTCCGAGAAGGGCCAGTACCTCTCTTTCCCGGGCGGTGAGGGTGTCGACCTGGTGGCGGGCGGCGGAGCGCCGACCGGCCAGGGCGCCCGCGCCCGTAGCAGCGAGGTGCGCGATGACCCGGGCCGCGACCTTCGGTGACAGGTAGGCGGCGCCTTCGGCCACCGCACGGACTCCGGTGATCAGTTCCTCCGGCTCGCCCGACTTGACCAGGAAGCCTGCCGCGCCACCGCCGAGTGCCTTGAGAATGTAGTCGTCCTCACCGAAGGTCGTCAGCATGATGACGCTCGTGGCCGGCACGGTGGTGCGGATTTCCGCGGCGGCGTCGATGCCGTTGATTCCCGGCATGCGGATATCGAGTACGGCCACCGCGGGACGATGGCGTTGGACCAGTTCCACGGCGTCGTGCCCGTCGACGGCCTCGGCGACGACTTCGATGTCCGGATCCGTGGCAAGAACGGCGCGTACCCCTGCGCGGATCATCGGCTCGTCGTCGGCGATCAGCACCCGGATCATCGAGCGCTCACGGGGTGATCGTGTCCAGGGACACCAGGGTGTCCTCCCGGAAGCAGAGCTGGTAGGCGTCGCCGGACCGGTCGTCGAACCGGTCGGCCGTCATCGCGTAGTACTCGCACGTGGTGCCGTCTCCCGTCGGCTCGGCAGTCAGCGGTCGGTAGTTCGTCTGCCGGTCCGGCAGGAGACGCTCCACCTCGGAACGATCTTGCCCTACGAACAGGCGGGCATAGTCGCGTGGGTCCAGGACCGACCGTGACGCCGACAGCATCTCCCAGCCCATGAGTGCTCCGCTCAGCAGAGCTCCCGTCACGAGGGGCACCATGACCGCGGCGACCAGGGCCCGGCCGACCCGGCGCCGAGCGCGGCGATGTTCCTGCGGCAGCTCGTCACCGGGAGAGGCCGAGTGCGCGAGCGGCGGTGGCGGCGGCGACGGGGTGTGCGGGATACGCGCGACGACTGCGTAGCCTTCGTCGCGCGGGCCGTGGTCGAACGTTCCGCCGGTCAACCGCATCCGTTCGTCGAGACCGATCAGGCCGTGCCCTCCGCTCCGAGGCCGGGGCTGCTGGTTGGCCGCAGATGATGGCGGGCCGTTCTCCACGACGACCTTCGTCTCTGTTGCCGTATGCGTCACGTGGACCGTCACGGTCGCGCCGGACGCGTGCTTGGCAACGTTGGTCAGAGCTTCCTGCACGACCCGGTGAGCCGCCCGTTCGACCACGGGCGGCACGTCGTCCGCCTCGCCGCCGACGCGCAGCTCCACTGTGAGGCCGGCCGCGGAAGCCTCGGAGGTCAGACCCGTGAGGCTGGAATGGTTGGGGTCCATCGGCGTGGTGTCGGCTTCCTCCCGCAGGACACCGATCACCTCGCCGAGACGCTCCACAGCGGCCGCGGATCTGGCTCGGATGTCCCCCGCGGCCCTTTGGTGGCGCTCTTCAAGGCCCGGCGCGAGTTTGAGTGCGCCGGCCGACAAGGCGATCAGGCTGAGGTCATGGCCGAGGACATCATGCATGTCCTGAGCGATGCGTGCCCGCTCGCGCAGCCGGGCTTGATCAGCGATCAGTTGCTGCTCGCGCTGCAGCTGATCGGCGCGCTCCCACCCGGCCCGGACAAGCTGCTGATACTGGCACCAGAACCGGCCCGCGAACCAGGGCAGCATCCCGGCTGCAACCACCACTGTGACAAAGCGGCCGGCCAGGGGGAGCCAAGCAGGAACGACGGACAGGGCCACCACACTGGCCGCGAGAATCGCGACCAGGGCGAGCGCTGTCGGCGCCGTCCGTCCAGGCCGTCGTCCTGCCAGGAACGCGGCGATGGCGGTCGGGGCAGCCCACCAGAGGTTCATCACGCTCAGACCGGCGGCCACCACAGCAGCCGCTGTGAGAAGGGCCCCAGGATCAAGTGCCCGCCGTAAAACAGCGGTTCCGCTCGCAGTCCCACCGCTGATCATTGTGCTGTCCACGGAGGTGACGGTACGGACATCGGGCGCCGTCCGACCACTGCCGAAAGTCCACATCGATCCAGGCGGCACCGCCACTACTCACACCCGGCACCGGCAGCTCGAAATCCGGCGCCCTGCAACCCGGCATCCCGCAGCCCGGCATCCCGCACCCCGGCAGAGACGAGTTGCGGGCCCTTGCCGCCGCCCGCCGTCCACTGGTCGTATGTGGCTACGCAGGGTGCGACCCGGTGCAGCCGTGTCCACCGCCCCCGAGCCTGCGCCCGTCGGCCCGCTGCGGCCGGCGTACCCGCCGCCGGCCGCACCGCGGACCTCGGTTCCCCGGCGGGCGCCGGCCGTTCCCCGGAGCCCGGCCGCGATGCCGTCTCCCGGGCCGTGGGCCGGTGGTCGGGCTCTGCGCCGCGGGGTGCGGTCAGCCCTGCTTCGGGGCGGCCTGCTGCACCACCTCGAACGACCACAGCGTGGAACCGGACGCCGCCGGCTTCTGCTTCGGCGCGCCCTCGCCGCCGCCCTGGTGCGCGGCCTTCATCGGGCCCTCCATCCACGCCTGGAACGCGGCCTCGTCACGCCACCGGGTGTACACCAGGTAGGTGTCGGTCCCCTCGACCGGCCGCAGCAGTTCGAACCACTCGAAGCCGTCCGAGTTCTCCACCGACCCCGCCCGTGCGGAGAAGCGCTTCTCCAGCACCTCGCGCTGCTCGTCGGGCACGGTCAGGACATTGATCTTCACGATGCTCATGCGTCCATCCTGCCGTAGTGCCCCGGCGGGGGCGCGACCGAGGGCGGCGACGGGACGGGCAGCGGCGCGAGCGCAGACCAGGGCGACGACAAGGCCGGTGGCGGCGGAGACGACGAGGGCGGCGGCGAGGGTGGCTGCACGGGAGCCCGCGCGTGCACGGGAGCCCACGCCTGCACGGGAGCCCGCGCGTGCACCGGAGCGGGCCGCAGGGCGCACCCGCCCGGTCCGCCGCTCCCGGCAGCTCCGCGCCCCTCCGTCCACTCGTCCACCCACCCCTCCGCCCACCCTCCGTCCTCCCGCCCGTCCCGCGGATATCCGACGGCACCCGGCGGCCCCACCGCCGACATGCGGAGCTTCGCCACCCGCCTCTACTGTTCGAGCGAGTGGCCCACGGCGGCTCTCAGATGCAGCGGCTTTCAGATGGCGAACTGGTGTCCTTCGTCTGCGGCAGGGGTCCTCGGCGATCCGATCGACCTGCTCCCAACGACGGGTTGATACGGGAGCGCAGGGCGTGGCGACGGTACCGAGACGCGGACTGACAGCGGCAGCCGAGGTGCCGCGGTTCCGCAGGGCCCTGATCCTCGGCGGCCTCTGGCTCCTGGCCGGCCTGCTCGCCGCGCGCCAGACGGCCGCCGTCCTGCGCCTGCCGCCCGGACAACGGCTCACCGACCTGGAGACCTGGACCGGCGACCACGGCGTCCTGCGGATGCCCGGACCGCTGTACGAGAAGGGGACGTTCGCCGGGACACCGTTCGCCGGGCTCATCCTCAGGCCGGTCACCCGCGCGGCCGAACAGGGGCTGGGCGTTTTCTGGACGTTCGGCACCCTGCTGCTCGTCGTCGCCCTCGGCTTCGTCGCCGCCCGCGCCCTGCCGCTCCCGGTGGCCCGCCGCACCGCGCTGTTCGCCGCGCCCGCCGCGATCAGCCTGATGGTGGTGTCGCTCCCGGTCCGCAACACCTTCACCCTCGGCCAGACCAGCATCCTCCCGGTCCTGCTGGTGATGCTCGGCTTCCTGCCCCGCCTGCCGGACCGCCGGGCGGGGATCCTCATCGGTCTGGCCGCGGCCCTCCAGCCGACCGTGCTGCTGTTCGCGCCGCTGCTGTGGCTGACGGGACGGCGGCGCGCGGCCTCCGTCGTCGCCGGGACGTTCGCCGGGATCTCCGCCCTGACCTGGACGGTCATGCCGCGCGACTCCGCCACGTACTGGTTCCACCACATCGCGGGCGCCGGGCTCGGCGAACCCGCGGACAGCCTGCACAACCAGTCCCTGCACGGCGTCCTCCTGCGGCTCGGCCTCAGCGGACCGGCCGAACTGGCGCTCTACGGCGCGCTGGCCGTCGTCGTCGCCGTCCTCGGACTGCGCCGGGCCGCCCGCTGCGCCCGGGACGGCCAGCTGCTCCTCGCCATCGCGCTCACCGGCTGCGTCACCGTGGCCGTCGCGCCCACCGCCTGGCTGCACCAGCAGCTCTGGATCCTGCTCGCCGTGGTCGGCCGCGTCGGCAGGCGGAAGGCCGACCGGCTCGTATGGCCGGTCGCGGTCGTCATGGTGATGACCCTGAGCAGCGCCGCCATCGTCCCCACCAGCAAGGGCATCCGCCTCATCGGCGAGAACGCCCCACTGCTGCTGGCGGTCGCCGCGGCCTGCGTCGTGCCGTTCCTGTCGCGCCGCGACCCGCACTGGGCCGTGCCCATCCCGACCATCTACGGGGAACCGGCCCCCGGCCGCTTCGGCGCGCTCCCGCTGCTGCGCCGCGTGCGCCGCCCCCTGGACCGGCCCAACATCTTCCTCGAACTCCTGCTGATCCGCCTCTTCTACTGGGTCTATTCGCACGTCCGGGGCTCGGCCGCCGGGGGCCGAGCCGTGGCGGAACGGCACGGCCGCCAGATCATGGGCTGGGAGCGGGCCCTGGGCATCGACATGGAGCGCGGGTTCAATCACGCGGTCGCCGGTGTGCCGTGGCTGCGGACCGTCATGAACCTCGCCTACACCAACCTCCACTTCCTGGTCCCGCTGACCTTGCTCGGCCTCATGTACGTGCGCCGCCCCGCGATGTACCGCTGGACCCGCACCGCCCTCGGCATCACCACGCTCCTCGCGCTGCTCGGCTTCTGGCTGTATCCGCTCGCCCCGCCGAGGCTGATGCCGGGCCTCGGGTACATCGACACCCTGAACGGCCCGCAGGACTTCGACAGCCCCCGCTTCGGCGTCCTCACGGCCATCTCCAACCAGTACGCGGCCATGCCCTCCCTGCACATCGGCTGGTCGCTGTGGTGCGCGGTGGTCATCGCCCTGCTCGTACGGCGCTGGTGGCTGCGACCGGTCGGCTTCCTCCACCCGGTCGTCACCACCCTGGTGATCGTCGGCACCGCCAACCACTACCTGCTGGACGCGGTCGGCGGGGCCCTGGTGGTCGCGCTGGGCTTCGCGCTCCAGTACGTGCTGATGGGACGGACGCGGGAACCGCGGGACGGGACTGCATCCCCGCAGGGGGACACCGGGCCGGAAGGGAAGCCGCGCGTGGTGGGGCCGGAGGGGGAGGCGCAGGTGGCGGGGCCGGAGGGGAAGCCGCACGGGGCCGGGCCGGAGGGGAAGGCGCACGTGGCGGGGAAGGCGCGCCCGAAAGGGGACGGGGAGACGCACCCGGCAGGGGAGGCGCACCCGCACGAGATTCCGCCGGAGACGGTGCCCGAACACGCGGCCGGTGGATGACCTGGTGCTGACCTGGTGGAGAACGACCGCGGCCCGAGCGGACAGGGTCGGCCGCGGGGACAGGGCGGGCCATGCGGACACGGCGGCCCGAGCGGACAGGGCGGGCCGCGGGCGCGGAGGAGCGACGGGGCAGCGGGTGCGGGGCTACGCAGGGCAACACAGAGCAACGAGTGCGGGGCAACGCGGAACGACGCGGGGCCATGCGTGTGGGGGCGCGACGCAGGGCGACGCGGGGCGGCGGAGACCGGCCGGTAGCCGGTCTCCGCCGCCCCGCCGGATCGCCGCACGTTCAGCATCCGATGAAGCGGACCGCCCCGCCACTCGAAGCGTCAGCGCTGGTCCGGACAGGTCACATCGGCGCGTCGTGACGGCACCGGGTGCCGCCGGCCGAACCTTCGCTCGCGTCGCTTCCCGACGGACCCGCGCCGTCTTCGGAGGAAGCGGCCGCGCACTCGAACCAGACCGTCTTCCCGCCTCCGGCGGACACGTCCACGCCCCAGTCGTCCACGACCGCCGCCACTATCGCGAGCCCCCGCCCGCCCTCCTCGAACGGTTCCGCCGCACGGATGGTGGGCACGGTCGGGGAGCTGTCCGCCACCTCGACCCGCAGCCCCTTCGGCAGACGCAGCACGAGCACGGAACAGCGCCGGTCGGGCACATGACGGACGACATTGGCGATCAGTTCGGTCACCGCCAGCTCGGCGGCACAGGTCAGCTCCTCCATCTCCCAGAGCTGGAGATACGTACGGACGATCCGCCGCAGATGCCGAGCGGAGTGCGCACCGACCTGGAACGCCATCCGGTACTGACGGGCCGGATGAACGATGGCCGGAACGAGGTCAATTGGCACATTCACAGCACCATCGTCAGTGCCCGCGACTACTCTCGGCTACGGATCGAACGCAACACGCCACAACGGTGGGTTGAGCAAAGGGGTAACCCATGGCGAACATCCGTGACCTGGACCCGAGTGCGTCCCCCCTCGACTACTACGGCGCCGAGTTGCGCCGCCTCCGCGAGGCGGCGGGCCTCAACCAACAGCAACTCGGCGAGATCATCTACTGCACCGGCTCCCTGATCGGCCAGATCGAAACAGCCCGCAAACTGCCCACCCGCGCCTTCACCCAGCGGGTCGACGCCGCACTGGGGACGGACGGCGCGCTGATGCGGCTGCTCAAGCTGGTGCTGCGCAGCCAACTGCCGTCCTGGTTCCAGCCGTACGCGGAGATGGAGGCGAAAGCCAGCCACATTTACAGCTTCCAGGCGCAGTTGGTGCATGGCCTGCTCCAGACCGAGGAGTACGCCCGAGCCGTTCTCGGCGTGCTCCAGCAGGACCGGTTGGACGAACGCGTCGCGGCGCGGCTGGAGCGGCAGCGCATCCTGGAGCGGGAGAACCCGCCGTTGGCCTGGGTGATCCTGAGCGAAGCCGCTCTCTACCAGGTCATCGGCGGCAAGGGGGTGATGCGAGAGCAACTTGCCCACTTGTTGGAGTTCCTTGAGTGGGAGTGGGTCCAGGTTCAAGTCCTCCCGTTTGAGGTGGGAGCTCATGCCGGGTTGCCGGGATCGTTTACCTTGCTCCGCTTCGAGGACGACCCGGACATCCTCTACGACGAGGGATACGGGCCAGGGCACCTGAGGGCCAATCCGCATGAAGTCAAGGCACGTTCGCTCCGTTACGATCACCTCCAGGCCGCCGCTCTCTCCGTGGAGGACTCGGCGGCGTCGATCGCCAGGGTGATGGAGGAACGCTATGGGGAGCACCCCTGAACTGAGCGGCGCGCGGTGGCGTAAGTCCAGCTACAGCGGCGATACCGGCGGTGAGTGCATCGAGTGTGCACCAGTGGGCGGCGCCCAGTGGCGCAAGTCCAGCTACAGCAGCGACACCGGCGGTGAGTGCATCGAGATTGCCGCTGTTCCCTGCACTGTCGCCGTCCGCGACTCCAAGGACCCGAACGGCCCGGCCCTGACGTTCAGCCGGGAGGCCTTCACGGCGTTCGTGACCGCCGCGGCGACCGGAGAATTCTCCACGAAGGCCTGAGTGCCTGTTGTCCTGGCACTGGTGACACAGTGCGGGCCCAATCGCTGGCGCCCGCACTCCGGCCGACCGGGCCACCAGCTCTCGGCCTGTGTCCTATCGCCGGTCAACAGGGACCGGTTCGTTGTCCCCTCTCGGACGTGGCTAGTTTCTGCGCGGCTTGAAGCCCCCTCGATGCGGTCACGGGCACAGGGCAGGCAGCTGCTCCCTCTGTGGGGCTTGGTGCAGTCGATCGCCCGGGTGATGGAGGAACGCTGGGGGCTCCCTGAACTCACCGGAGCGCAGTGGCGTATGTCCAGTTGCAGCGGTGACGACGGCGGTCAGTGCGTCGAGGTCGCCGCTGCCTCGTGTGCCGTCGCCGTCCGCGACTCCAAGGACCCGAACGGCCCGGCCCTGACATTCTCTCCCGACGTGCTCGCTGCCTTCGTATCGGCCGCCGCACGGTGCGAGTTCCGCGCAGTGGGCCAGTGATTCGGATGCAAAGAATCAGACGCTGCGCGACGTGACGGGCCTGATGAGCAGCCAATGGCCCCGGTTTGAGTCGTTGCGAGCGAAGCTCTGGCCCCGGTCCGTCCAGCGGTGTGGCACTGCCGCATTTGATTGATGCCATGCCGTGGTGGATCAGGACCAGTTCCCGTGGCGCCAGCCCTGACCGCCGCTCCTGGTGTGCTGCGGCGATTGGGCAAGACTCCCGCAAGCATCGGACCGCCTTTGCGTAGGTGTCGCATCAGCGAGCCCCGGCGCCGCTTAGGGGGTGCAGTTGGAAGTCGGCGGCTCACGGTAGGGCTTTGGGCGCGCCGATTCGACGCGAGGGGCAGGTGGCCGGGAGGTGTGCGCGGAAGTCGGCCTCGACTGCCACCCTCAGGCGCACGGTTGGTGTGACCTGCGTCTCATGCGGGTGAGATGCGGGAAATTCCCCGGTTCCGGATAGGGGGAGAGCTGTCCATCGTCCTGTGACTCTTCCTGGATTGGCTGCCGCGCGCGGATTCCGCTGAACGTATGGGGCTCTCAATGATGTTGCGGTTCCGCCAGTCATCGCAGTACGTTGAGGGCGCTTTCCGGGGATCGGTTGATTTCCGGACGGGGGAGCAATGCCTCATGGGTGTTTTTGGAACCTGTGCGGTGAACTTTCGAGATCGATCTTGAGTCTGCTGCTTTTCACGGAGAATTCTTCTGTGGGTGGCGACGGTGGCACCAATGTGTGATGACGCTCCCTCTTGGTTCCCAATGGTGCGACCGTGCGCTTGACGGCTGGTGGTGCTTGGGAATAATGCGATTCCATGTGGATATTGGGGGAAATCCTTGGAGCGGTTAAGTCTTCGATGCGTCGCTAGGGCCGCTAATGCCGTGCCGGTCGTGCGGTCCTGGGTGTTGAGCGCACTGGCGGTCCTCGCGCTGGTGGCAACTACAAGCTTGGTCTCGGCTGCTCCGGCCCAGGCGTATCACCACCTGTGTGGGAAGTTTTGGGGCCTGAGCTGGAATCCTGCCATCTCCTACCGCTACTACGACATAACGAGTACTTACTACAAGGCATTCAATCATGCTCAGGGTAGATGGGACTCGACCCGAGCCACTGGTTACTTTCGGCATGAAAAGCGGAATGGTGACCCCAGCATCGAAGTGCGTGACGGAAGTTACAGTTGGGGAGCCTGGGCGAGTACGAGTTGGTCCGGGTGCACTGCAGGGTATTGGTCGTACGACGAGGTGAAGATGAAGTTCAACTCGCGGGAGATGAGGAGCCTTGCCAAGCGCGAGAAGTACCTCGTCGCCGAGCATGAGATCGGGCATGCGTACGGCCTCGGTCACGAGGCGCTTACCTGTAGAAACCCGGGACCTTCTGTCATGAAGCAGGGGACGGTGAAGTTTGGGTGCCACAGTGATGGACCCTGGTATGACGATGTGCAGGGCGTCTTGGCCAAGTACTGAGCAAAGCGAAGGGTGGTGCAGATGAGGGAACAGGCTGTGAGGGGCTTAGCGCTCGGTCTGGGCGCGTTCCTGCTGGCGGCATGTTCAATTCCTGGTGAAGGTGGAACTGGAGGTGAAGCCAAACCTCATATCGAAGCGGACTACCCGGCATACATGAGCGTGGAAAGCCTGACGACCACCTCGGACATCGCTGTACGTGGCCATGTTGTGGCAACGATGCACAAGGAGGTGGACGAGGGCGGGGACATCGAGCCCACGATCGATCCACCCGAAGGGGACGAGAGTGACGAGACGCCGGCCCCCGACCCTTCCCCATCTCATACCGAGTCCAAGCCGGCGCCTCCCGGAGTGAGCGGCAAGGGTCCGGATGATGATGGGTTGCCGATGGTCTTCTTGCGGTACGAAGTCGACGACGTCATCACTGAGGGGTCAGGTCCGGAGGTCTCCGTAGGAGATCAATTAGTGGTCGGCAACATCGACACTTCGGCGGTGGAGATGGACGGGGCGTCCGAGCTTGTTGAGGGCAAGTCGACCGTCCTCTATCTGGAACGCATCACCGATGCCGAGTCGCCCGGCATTACCGGCGTCAGCAAGGACTTCTATGTGCCGTTGTCGGGTGACAATGGCATCTTCGATGTGAGTGGTTCCCGAGCAACGGCTCGGTCGGAGGTCGTGGCAAGTCTCTCCGGCGCCAAGGGGTTTCCCGCCAAGAAGAGTGGCACACACTTCACGGCGGATGTGGACCAGTTGAAGCAGGTGGCGCAGGAGTCGGGCAAGGACAGGCTCCGTCGCTGAGAAGGGCTGGGCGAGAGGCGGAGCGGTCCAGATTCGGTGTGGACGGCGGCCTCAACTGCGTCGAGGTCGCCGTCGCGGCTTACGCTGTCGCCATCGCGACTCCAAGGACTCGAACGGCCCGGCCCTGAACTTCACTTCCGAAGCGTTCGCGGCCTTCGTGTCCGCCGCTGCGCGGGGCGAGTTTCATGGTGAGAGCGGTCAGGCCCTGCCGTCCGTCTGAGGCTGGGTGGGGTGTGGGGTGACCGCACCCCACACCCCACCCAACACGCCATCTCACGCCCGGGCGTAGCCCGCGAGGGCCGGTTCGAGCAGGTCGAACGCCTCGGTGGCCTCCGCTTCGAGGACGGTGGCGATCTCCTGGCCGGAGCGGCCCGCCAGGGTGAGGTCCTGGATGCGGCGGAACAGTACCCGGTGGACCCCGCCCAACAGCGACGCGGCGGTACGTGGGCAGACGTCGTCGGGGGAGGCGTCGGTGGCCTCGGCGAGGGCGATGGCCAGGGCGTCCTCGCGCTGGTCGTGCAGGCCACGCAGGCAGGTCGACAGCGCCGGACTCTCCGCGATCATGCGTGTGAACTCCGGTCCGGCGAAGCCCGCGACGGGATTCTGCGTGGCGACGGCGGACAGGAACGCGTGGCGCAGCGCGGAGAAGGCGGATTCGCCCGGTTCCCGCGAGGCGACGGCGCGGGCCAGGCCGGCGACGAACTCGTCCTGGTGGTCCAGGGCGAGGTCCTCCTTGCGCGGGAAGTAGTTCGTCACGGTCTTCTTGGCGACGCGCGCGGCGTCGGCGATCTCGGCGATGGTGGTCCGCTCGAAGCCCTGCGCCAGGAAGAGTTCGGTTGCCCGGTCGGAGATCAGTTGCCGCGTCTCGCGCTTCTTGGTCTCGCGCAGGCCCGTCGCGGCCGTGCTCGCGCTCTCCGTCGTGGTGCTCGACTCCGTACGCATGGAAAAATCTTACCCCGGTAGTACTTTTGTGTTGACACTTTGCTTGCCTCGGATATAACTTTACCCTCGTCGTAAATTTCGGAAAAGCTGCGCTGCTGAGGTGCCGTCCGCTTCCGCCCCTCGGCAGTGGCGGCGTCACAGGGGATCGTCGGCGTCCGGAGCGTCGGGTGCCGCAGCCTCGGGTCGGACCCGCGGCCCCCTTGAGCTCGGCTCTTCCAGTAACCCCACCGGCCCGTCGCCCGTCGGGACCGGGCCTGAACGCGACGAGAGGACCCAGTTGACCCAGGAAGCCTTCGACGCCGGAACCGAATTCGACCGCCAGGTCCGCACCATGACGGACCTCGGATACCCGGCCATGGCCGGTCTCGGCGAGGCGGATTTCGCCGCCCTCGTGGCCCCGCTGCGTGCCCGCGCCGAGGCCGTGCGGGACGGTGCGTACGGCCCCGAGGCCGGTCGGGTGCCGTTCCTGCTGGTCGTCACGCGGGACGTGGCGCCGATCGAGGAGACGATGCCCCGCACCGTCCTGCACAAGGGGCGCCTGCCGGGGTTCGTCGACCGCTCCTTCGAGCCCGGCTCCCTCGAACGGTTCGTCGCCACCGAGGAGACCGAACTGCCCGACCGGAAGGCCTATCTCCTCCTCGACATCGAACGCGGTGAGGAGTTCTGCGGCGTCGTCCCCAACGACGCCATGCACGCCGTCGCCGCGCGGGGGCGCACCCTGCTGACCATCGAGGAGGGCATCGCGCTCATCACGCACTTCCCGCAGGTGCTGGTCAAGAACAAGTGCTTCTCGCTGGGCGGTTCGCGGTGCGGCGACCGCCGGGTCCCGGCGATCTGGATCGGTCAGAAGGCCCCGAAGCTCGGCTGGTGCTGGCAGGGCAACCCGCACACCTGGCTGGGTATGGCCTCGGCGGGCGGCCGGCAGGGCACGGCGTAACGGGGGCGGGGCTCGCTCGCTGTGACTGGGGATCGCCGGGGCCGGGGCTCGGACGCCCGGAACCGGCTTCCCTCCAAGAGCTCGGGCACTCCGCGGGGGCAGGGTCACTCAGGACCGAGTTCCGCATGCCGCCTGCCTGGTTCTCCCCGGGTGTGGGCCGGCTCCGGGATGCTGTGCTCGCCGGTCAGCTTCCGGCGTCCGGCGATCCACAGGCAGACGGCGGCCATTGGCACGAGAGACAGCAGCATGGGGGTGAGCGAGCCCAGGCCCGCCCTGTCGTCGAGAACAGCGCCGAGCACCAGGAAGAGAACCATGTTGTTCCCGGCGTGAGCCAGGCTCGCGACCCAGACGCTGCCGCTGCGCATGTACAGCCACATGAGGATGATCTCCTGGAGCTGGAAGGCCAGGGTCCACACCACCAGGCCGATCAGCACATTCGAGAATTCGACGTAGCCGATGAAGGCCAGTGGAAAGTGCCACACCGCCCAGATCAAGCCCGTCACCACGATGGACGGCGCGGTGCGCCCCCCGAAGAGACGCGGCCTCAGATAGCTGGTCCAGCCGAATTCCTCGCCCGCATAGACAGGCGTGAGGATCAGGGCCACTGCCATGAGCCCGAGCACCGTTGCCAATTCCTTGACTCCGGGGATTCCACCCGGGCCTGACAGGTCCGGGTGCCACAGACCCAGCACCGCCGCGAGTGCGAGGGTGGCCGCCGCGAGCAGCGGCGGACCGAGGAGAGCGGCGGCGTAGTAGCGCCGAGCAGCCTTGAGACGGAGTCCGAGCCCGGCGTCGGCAAACCCCTCCTTGGTGATCCAGCGACGGACGACCACCGCGGCGATGCCGGGCATGCAGAAGCCGGGGAGCTGGAGCAGGGGGTTCAGCGGGGACAGACCGAGAACCGTCCGCGCGAACAGTAACCACAGCCAGGTGCCCGCGAACGAAATAATGAGGAAGGCCGTCACTCCCTTACGGCTGACGGGAACGTGACTGACGGGAACGTGGCTGACGGGAACGTGGCTGACGGGAACGTGGCTGACGGGGTCGGATCGGTGGCTTACTGGATTCGGCCGGTGTGCGGGCATGAGCTCATCCGCCTTTCTGGATTCCTGGTCCCTGCGTCGGGAATCCCCACCGTCGCACCGGCCGCACGGGGCGGGATCGCTACCAGGAGCGACATGCCTTCCCCCGTTGTAGGGATGGCGATGCCGGTCCGGCACAGCTCTTTCAGGGGAGTCATTCAGGGGAGGCGGTGCGACAGGATTACGGAGGTGCCGTCCGGCCGTGCTGCGAAGCGGCGCGTGATCTCCTCGGCCGTCAGCACCAGCGCGAAGCCCTTGCGCAGTACGGCGAGTTCGGGCTCCTGCCGGCTCTCGTCGTCCGTGGCCGTGACATCCGCCCCGAACACCACCCGGTAGCCGCGTTCGTACGCCTGTCGGGCGGTGGTGCCGCAGCAGTAGTTGGTGAGCGTGCCGGTGACGATGACCGTGTCGCGGCCAAGGTTGCGCAGCACGGTGTCGAGTGGGGTGTCGTAGAAGGCGCCGTAGGAGGGCTTGCGGATCAGCACCTCGTCGTCCCGGTGGCCCATCCCGTCCCACACCGTGGCCGGGCCCGGCCTGCGCCAGTCGGTGTCGGCGTGCGGCAGGTGGGGCAAGGCCCGCGGCCGGTCCAGCCCGAGGTGCGTGTCGTCGAAGATCGTCCAGATCACCGGGACCGACGCGGCGCGGCTCGCCTCGATCAACCCGCGCAGCCGGGGCGCCATCCGGGTCGCGGCCGGCACCCAGTACGGGCTCCAGCCGGGGCGGACGAACTCGTCCTGCATATCGATGACCAGCAGTGCCGTGCGCTCCGGCCGCACCTCGAACGCCGCCCGCCCGTTCTCGTAGGCGTCCCGCGCCCGCGCGGTCACCCACTCCTCGGTGTACTCCATGACTGCCCCCTTCGCCGCCCGGTTCGGCACTTCGGTCCTCGGCGCGCCTCGCATTCAGGCATGCCTCGAATCGAGGTACCTCGATTCGATGTGCGAGGGTAGCAGCATGCTGGAGCTCGCGATCCTGGGATTCCTGGCCGATGGGCCGCTGCACGGTTACCAACTGCGTCGCCATGTGGCCCAGTTGTCCGGCCACAACCGGCCCGTCAGTGACGGCAGCCTCTACCCGGCGATCAACCGCCTGGTCACGGCGGGACTGCTCGACCGTCGCACCGAACCGGGATCCTCGGCCGCACGTCGACATACCCTGAGCCTGACCGCCGCCGGCCGCAACGAGCTGCTGCGGCGCCTCCGGTACCCCGACGACCTGGACATCAGCGACAGCACCCGCTTCTTCGCGATCCTCGCGTTCCTCTCGCAGCTCCCGGACATCGCCGACCGCCACGCGGTACTGCGGCGCCGCCTGGACTTCCTGGAACAGCCGGCGAGCTTCTTCTACGAAGGCGACCGCCCACTGCGCGCCGAGGACACCGACGACCGCTACCGCCGGGGGATGCTCGTCGTCGCCCGAGCCACCAGCCAGGCGGAACGGGCCTGGCTGCGCGAGGAACTGGAGGACAGGAGGCCCGCGAGTGCCGTCCCATCCCAGGAAGAAAGCGGAACAGCACGCTACTTCATGCGCAACCTCATGGGTGAGTCGATCGATGCCCCGACTGAGATGCAGATCCGCTTGCTGCTGGCGGAGCTTGAAGAAGCGGACGATGAGCACGGGGATGTTTCGCTGGTGCATGAGTCCGGATGGTCCCTGAGTGTCCATCCGGACCGGACTGTGTGGTGGGAGAACGTCGAGGACTCCTCCGTTCCACCACGTGAGGGCTCTGCTGAGTCCTGGGACGAGGTGGTCGAAGTGCTCCTCGGGCTCTCTCGCGGAAACATCTCGGGAGTGAACATCCTGCGCTGGAGGGATTGAATCCCGTCCTGCGCCTGGGATAGGAGATCAGGGAAATCGCGCCGGGACGCTCACGGTGAGGGGCTGGAGACCGAGCGCTCCGCTCTCTCGGAAGGGAATCGGAGAAGTGCCCGTACACCGATACGGAGACAGGCTCATTGAGACCAGTGTGCTCAGCGACGCGGAAGACGACGACGGGTGGGTGGTCGAGTTCTGGGATCTCGGGCCCAATGGCGGCGGCGAAGTGCTGCATGTGCGCAGAGGAGCGTCCGGGGAGGCTTCTCTCGATGCGCTGGGGGAGTCGCTGTCGGTGACGTTTGTGGAATGGGCGATCGGCATCGCCAGGATGGAACTGCAGAACTACTGAATCACCTTCTGCAGGGCGCCCTGACCAAGGGGTATGACCGTCGTGGCCGGTGAACCCCATGCGGGGGCGTGCCGCACCCCGATTCGGGGGTCTGCCCTACCGATACGGCGCCGCGGTCCTGGCAGGATCATCGGAGAAGTGGCCGATCGGCCCGCGCACACCAGTCATGACCAGGGGGAATCATGCATCGTCAGCGCCTCGCCGCCGCAGTCCTGCTCGCCGCGACGATCATCGGGGCGTGCGCCCCGGTGGCGGCGGCCCGCCACCGCGACCCGGTGCAGCGACAACTGGATCTCCTCGTCGACCGGGACGGGGTGCCGGGCGCTCTCGCGTACGACGGCAAGGTCACGCGTACCGCCGGTGTCGCGGATCTGGAGTCGGGCCGTCCGATGGTCGACGCGCAGGGCCGGTTCCGGCTGGCCAGCAACACCAAGGCCTTCACCGCGGCAGCCGTGATGCGCCTGGTGGCGGACGGGCGGATACGCCTCGACGACCGCGCGAGCCGCTACGTGCCACAGCTCACCGGACGCCCCGTCACCGTACGGCAGTTGCTCAAGCAGACCAGCGGGCTGCCGGACTACTCCGCCCTGGTCGACTGGAGCCGGCCCGGCACGCCCGAGGACTACCTGGCTCTCGCGCTCAAGGAGAAGCCCGTCTTCGAGCCCGGCACCGACTGGGGCTACTCCAACACCAACTACCTGGTGCTCGGGATGGTGATCGACAAGGTCTCGGGCGTCGGCTTCCGCACGTACATCGAGCGTACGGTTCTGCGTCCCCTGCACCTGGACGACACCTACTGGCCCGCGCCCGGCGAGCTGTCCCTGCGCGGACCCCACGCCCGTAACTACGGCGTCCACCCGGCGCACCCGGAGGGCGGCCGGGTGGACGTGACCGAGCTCCCCGGGTACGAGTTCGGCGCATCCGGCGGCCTCGTCTCCACGCCCGGGGACCTCAACGCCTTCTGGGACGGACTGCTCGGCGGCCGGCTCCTGCCCGCCTGGGCGGTGCGCCTGATGACCCGGGACACCACCGACATCGGCGGCCGTGACGTCTACCCGGCGGGCAGCCGCTACGGCTACGGCATCGCCTCGATCCCGCTCAGCTGCGGTGGGGTCTACTGGGGCCACGGCGGCGACCTGCCCGGCGACTCCGTGGGCGGCGGCCGGGCGACGGCCGGCCGCGGCACCGTAACCGTCTACACCACCACCTGGGCGGCCGAGGGCGAACGGCTGCGCCACCTCCAGGGAGCGGTGGACGCGGCCCTGTGCGGCAAGGGCTGATAGCCGCAGGGCGCGCTACGACCGGAACGGTCGGCCACCTCGTACGGCACACGCCTCACGGCGGGCCGTCGGGCACCGCGCCGGCGATGACCGAGGCGATCACCCTGCCGACGGCGTCGGCCTCCGGCGGGGTGCCCTCCCGGCCCGCGAACAGCAGGTGGCCGCTCCCGATCAGCGTGAGCGCCAGCGTGTCGACGTCGGCATCCGCCGCGATGCGGCCTGCGTCGCGCTCGGCGGCCAGATAGGACGCGATCATGGCTGTGGCTTCCGTCAGGACGGGGACACCGACCGAGCCGGCCTGACGCAGTCGGGCGCGCAGTCCGTCCCGCGAGGTGATCAGGCCGATGATGGCCAGCGCCACCGACCCGAACACGGTCATCAGCGCCTCGGTGAGGCTCTCCGTCACGGTGCCGGTCCCGGCGGACGCGCGCAGAGCGGCGGCCTGGTGGTCGATCCGGCGGATGCGGTCCCGTACGAGTTCGGTGAGAAAGGCATCGAAGTCGGCGAAGTGCCGGTGCAGAACGCCCTTGGCGCACCCGGCCTCCAGCGTCACCGCGCGGCTGGTCAGTGCGTTCGGCCCGTCCCGGAGCAGGACTCGCTCGGCGGCATCGAACAGCTGCTCCCGCGCATCGCGCAGCGCCACTCCTGTCGGCATACCGAGCATCCTCCCTGTCTTCGGTACCGGACCCTTCGGACCGGACCTCATTGACGAGTGGGCATGCGCCCACCATAGTGGGCGCATGCCCACTACGCCCCCGGTGCGACCGGGTGATCCAGCGTACGAGCCCCATCAATTCCGGCAGGCGGCCCAGTCCTTCGGGACGGACGCTCAACGCTACGACCGCGCCCGCCCCCGCTATCCCGACGCCCTGGTGGAACGGATCGTTGCCGGCAGCCCGGGGCCCGACCTCCTCGACGTCGGCTGCGGCACCGGCATCGCGAGCCGCCAGTTCCAGGCAGCCGGCTGCCGGGTGCTCGGAGTCGAGCCCGACGAGCGGATGGCCGAGGTCGCGCGCCGACTCGGGACCGAGGTCGATACAGCGACCTTCGAAACCTGGGACCCGGTCGGCCGGGAATACGACGCGGTGGTCGCCGGGCAGGCCTGGCACTGGCTGGACCCCGTGGCAGGGGCCGCCAAGGCCGCGAGGATCCTGAGGCCCGGCGGCCGACTGGCGGCGTTCTGGAATGTGTTCCAACTGCCGCGCGAGGTCGCGGACGCCTTCGCCGCCGCCTGCCAACAGGTGCTGCCGGACGTGCCGTTCCTGGCTCAGGCGATGACGAAGCAACCCTCCGACGGGTACCAGCCGCTGTTCGTCACAGCGGTCGACGGCATGCGGGCAGCAGAAGCGTTCGGCGAACCGGAGCAGTGGCGATGCGACTGGGACCGGACCTACACCAGAGACGCGTGGCTGGACCAGATGCCCACGCAGGGCGCCTTCACCCGGCTCCCGCCGGAGAAGCTGACGCCGGTGCTGGAAGGAGTCGGCACCGTCATCGACGGGATGGGCGGCAGCTTCACGATGCGCTACACGACGGTGGCGGTCACGTGTACGCGTACCGGCAACACGCGCACCGGAAGCCCCAGGACCATCAGTACCGCCTGACCGGCGGGGCGCACCTCTCGTCAGGGGGAATTCAGGATGGGAGTGTCGTCATCGCGCAGCAGTGTCCAGGCAACCATTCCGGACGACCCCGGACGCCCGGCGATATCGATCTCGAACAGGCTGGAGGCCTTCTCGCTGCTCTGCTGGACAGCGGAGCCGTCACAGTCGAATCGCTGCATTTCCTCCCGGTCGTCGTTCTTCACGGTGAAGGTGGCCTCTCCCGTCCCGGCACAGGACACCGCAAGTGTGTAGTGCCTCCGTTTCAACTGTGGGATCTGCGTGTGGAGGCCGCCTCTGAGTGATCCGTGGCCGGACGCAACGGACTTGCTTGCGCTGTCCCGTTCTGAGCTCACGGCTGCACGGGATCGCTTCGCGAGCTCTCGTTCGGAGGCAGTGGGGGAGGGAGAGGCGGAGGTCGGTTCGGCTCGCGAGCGCTGCCCGTCGGCCTCGGAACTCGCCGTGCAACCGGCGGTCAGAGCGGCCGACAATACGCAGGCGGCCCATACGGCGGTGCGGGCGTACCGCGGACGCGCTTCTACGGCCGGCCCCGGGCCCGCGAGGACCGACGTGCCGGCGGCGGACCCACCGAAGGCCGACACCGGAACATGCGGTGCGGCGGTCAGGGATCCCCTTCTCATCACAGCTCTCATCACAGTGCTCTGTGTGCGGCCTTCCACGGCATCCATCCCCCCTCGCTCTGTCGCCATCTCAGGCGAACGCAGCCGACTTCATGGACCGAGAGGGGGCGGCAGGGGAGGTGGTTCCGTTGTTGAGGAAGTTCAGAGGAAGGGCGAGTGGGGAAATCGGCGCGTCATGCGAGACAGGGCACAGGAACGCAAGGCCCTTGGAGTAGAGGGAGGGACGGCTGTCTACGGGTGGTACAGGGCCTGGGCGCGTGCGGAGTCGAGGTGGCCACCGTCCTCGGGGATATCCAGGAAGTGCTTCACCTGCCAGGTCTGCGTGCGGTCCGCCTGGCGGCTGGTGGTCGTCACCCAGGGCGGGTAGACCCGAAATCCTCGCTTCCCGCCGGTGCTGTCGCGCGACACGATGTCCCGCTCACAGAGCACGTCCCTGGGGAAAACGAACTGCCCGAAACGGCCCTCGCTCCGACTGCTGATGATGGTGAGGTCGATACCGTCCCGAACGTCGAACGGCCGGATGGGGCCCTCCGCGGACCGCTTCCACACAGTGACGAATTGCCCGACCTTGGTGGGCGTCGTTTTGGCGACCCGGAAAACGACGGATGACCCGTCGACGGTGAAGGAGTGCGCCGCGTACTCGGCCCCCTCCGGTTCGGCGGTCGGCGGCGAGCAGGCGAAGCCGCACGGGTCGTACACCAGCGCCTTCGCGGCGAGCAGGTCAGCG
Organism: Streptomyces sp. NPDC002055; assembly: GCF_040296705.1. Lineage (NCBI taxonomy): Bacteria > Bacillati > Actinomycetota > Actinomycetes > Kitasatosporales > Streptomycetaceae > Streptomyces > Streptomyces sp. NPDC002055. The sequence continues at coordinate 26,806 of NZ_JBEOXS010000023.1, read as the reverse complement.
GGGAGGGATTCCGCTCCTGGCCAGGGGGCGGTCGGTGCGGCGGAGCCGGATCCCGAGGAATCACCATGTTTCGTCATCACTCGTCGATTCTGCCACCACTGCTTCATGGAGCCTCCTCGAGGTCCGTGGACGCCGGGGTCGGAGACTGCTGGGGCTTCCGAGGTGGGTGACCTGCCGACTCGGAGCCTGACGGAGATCATTAGCATGCGTACTGCGTCATATGAGTGAGGGGGAGCGACCGTGAGTGGTGGGACTGCGGACACATCCCCTGCCAGGTCCCGGCAGGCCCTTTCCCGGCACTTGCCGGAGTTGGCGGACCGTATGGAGGCCTGGCTGTGACCTCCTCCTGGATCGGGTATGTACGGAACCGCGAGCTGTTGGACCGCTTCTACACCTCCGTCCCTCCGCTGGAATCGGTTGCCGTGAGGTCGGTCAACCTCAGCCGGGTCGGGCCAACGGTGACACTTCGTTTCGACCTTCCCGGCTTCGCGAACAAGCCGGATGAGGAATGGGTGGAGCATCATTGCGATCGATTCCAGTGCCAGGTGAAGTTCCTGGCGGTCGACCAACTGTCGATGAGATCGTGGAGCCCACCCGCCGTGGCTTCAGTCGCCCTGCGGCCTCGCCCCTTGCGTCGCATCCATGTGCACGTAACAGGTGAGGGCATCGATCTCGACTTCACCAGTAGCGACTCCCTGCTCGTGGCATGGGTGAGCGCGTATGCGTATGACCGTGACGCAACCCCCGGCAGCGAAACGTACTACTACGCAAGCCCCTTGGGTAGGAGGAGATACGGTTCGATTCTCCCGGAGGTCACGGAGAGGAACTTCTATGTGTAGAGCGCACTGGATGGATCTCATCGATGCATCCGGAGCCTTCAGGGATCTTTTCGAGCGGCCCCTGAGAGTGGGCGACTTCCGGCTCATCTACGTGCACATCGATGAGCGGAACACGGAGGTGACGCTCGGGTTCGAACTGGGACGCCTGCCGGACAGGCCCCTGGCGGAATGGCTCTGCAAGGGCTTCAACGCCAGCCAGTTCCTGTTCCGCTTCGCCCAGGTGACCCGACTTGGCATCGAGAACTGGTGCGGATTCTCCGGGGCCCAGGAACCCCATGTGACCCTCTCGCACGACCACACGGGTCTTCTTCATGTGATGCTCGCTGCCGACGACGAGACCATGAGCTTCCACGCCACTACTGCCCGACTTGCTGAGCACCGGGCCTTCCTGGCCTCGTCATCCTGGTAGTTGTGCGCCTCAGGGCGGTCGGGCGATGGAGTATCGATCGAACCCCCTGAACTCTGCCGAGTGGTTGCGTGGGCGGGCGTGCGGCAAGGGGAGGCGCCGATATCGAACGGGCGTGGGGCGGGGCGAGCCTCGGTGTCGGGTGGGGAAAACAACTCGTATCCAAGGATTCGGAGCACGTGACACACGCGGATGCTTGGCAGGACGCCAAGAAGAGGTATCCCCTGGGCTCCACCGCCCGGGGTGCGGTCAAGGCAAGATTCAACTTCGGCGTATTTCTGGAACTTGAGCATGCGCCCGAGGTGAACGGGTTCATAGACCTTGTTTCCTGCAGATCGCCAGGATCCAAAGAGGGAGAAGAGGGCCCGCTCCCTGAAATCGGCGAAACCGTGGAAGGTGTTGTCGTGCGACTGGTCGATCGGGATCGGCAGATCCGACTCCGCGTGGGCGCACCCTTCTGGGAAGGTGAAGGGCGGGAACCCGCCTGAGGGGGACTCCGGCGTTGGGTCGCCGCTGCACATGTTGCGAAGGAGGCCTAAGAGTGGCCGACAGAGGAGCGCTCCACATCCACTCCGTCGACAAATCTGGCGAGACCTGGGCCATTTGTATCGTGCGATGCGTGGGTGGCGTTGTGCACGCCGGCTCGGTATTCGCACTCGAACCCAGGAAGCCGCTGAAACTGAATCGCTCTCCCTGGACTGGATCGATCGCTATGAAGGAGTGCGCGTCGACTTCATCGACCCTCCGCACGCGGCAAGGGTCCGTCTCTCGGGAACCGGCGTCAAGAGGATTCGTGAAGGCGCGGTCATCCTCGCTGAGGCTGGATGAATTCTGGGAGCTTCTCTCCGGGAGAATCTCGGCCGACTCGAACGATGGCCCCCGCCGCTTGCCCTCCTCGGAGCTGTCCAACAAGGCTGGATAAGGTGAAGACCTGGGGGCGTACCTCTTGGCGTGACCAACACGATAGTTGAGCCGTCCAGACCGTCGTCCGGACTTGGAGCGGGCTCACCACCCGATGCGGCGGCCGTACGAACCTGAAAGGAGAATCGGTGGCTAATGTAAAATTCGATCGTACGCTTTCCGTTGAGATGCTCGAGGGGGATCCGTGGTCAGATCCTCCTGAGGATTCCACTGGCCTTGTGAGGAGTGTGCACGAACTTCGCAAGCGCCCTGTCGGCACCTTGAGTGCATGGGACCTGGCTCGCCTGATCGGGCAGGATGTTGCCCTTCCCTGGACGCTTCCGTTGGGCGTGGAAATTCTCCGGGATACAGCGCCGAAGCAGGTGGAGACCGGTTGGTACGATGACGAGCTGCTGACGGCCGTACTCAATCGAAAATCGTCAACCTGGTCGACATTTCCGGAATTGGCTCAGGAGATGGTGAACGTTCTGGAGATCCTGACAGACCTCCCTTCCTATATTCAGCGGGATGTTGTTAAGTTTCGCTCAAGGTTGCCGTGGTGACTCTCGATCCTTGGTCAGCGTATGGGGGTGAGCTGTTTGAAGCCGCCCCTGTTTCTGTAGAAAGTTCATCATCCCTCGGGTCACGGTGAAGAGCGGAAAATTGTTTACGCTCGACACGAACAGCAACCCCCGGGGAAGCTGTGCGTGAGAGGTGGAAATTCTCCACCCGTACCGAGGGGGAAGTCGATCGTCATTCATCAAATTGATGAGGTGTGGGAACCGTGAGTGCTTGGACTGCGGATGCATCTTCCGTTCGGTCTCGTGAGGGGCTTTTTCGATATTTGCTGGAGCTGGCAAGTAAAGTGGAGGCCGGGGAGTATCTCTTGGAGAACGTCTCGGCTGTCAACTTCGTGAAAGCTGCGGCGCATTGGGTTAATGATATGGACGGGTTCTTTCTTAATAATGGGGAAGAGGTTCCAGAGGATCCAGAATGGGAGACCATTGCCATGATTTTCTCTGCCGCATGTATTTACGAGTGAGGAGTAGAGGCTTCCGACTCCGTTCGTCTTGATGGTCTACCGCTCGGCCGATGTGTAGGTTTTCGGCTTCGTGTCGGGTGCAGCGAGATTTCGATGGGCCGTTGCGAGTAAGAGGTTCAATGTCTGAAGGTTTTGGTAGCGCGCCCCGCGCGCTCACCCTTGGCGACCTGGAATCAGGCCAGGTACGAAGGGGTCTTGTCGACTCCGTGACGGACGTCGGCGCATTCGTAGACCTTGGGGGCCTGCATGCGCTGGTGAGTGTGCCCAACCTGTCCTGGGCGCGTTTCGATCACCCTTCCCAGGTGGTGCAGCCGGGGCAGGAAGTCACGGTGGTCGTGCTGGATGTTGATGCCGAGCGTGGGCGCGTGGCGGCGTCGTTGAAGGATCTGGAGCCGGATCCGTTCCTTGATTTCGCGCGCACGATGCTGGGGTGCAGCCTTTCCGGGAGAGTGGTCAAGCTGGCGCCCGTCGGTGTCTTCGTGGAGCTGGAGTCGGGTGTCACGGGCCTTCTGCCGCTCGCCGAAGTGGGCGGGGAGGGGCATGCCCTGGAGGTTGGGGACGGTGTTGCGGTGAAGGTCGTGTCCATCAACGTCCGCAAGCGACAGGTTTCGCTTCTCCTTGACTGATCCCGTCGCTGCCCATCTGGCCGCGGAGCCGGAAGTCGGCGGAGGCTCAGCCGACCTCATTTTTGCGGCATGGGGCAAGAGGGTGCGCTCTCCGAGGTCCGGAATGTCGCCCATGAGCGTCCTGGAGTTCGGCTACACATTGTAATGGACGGATTTCGAGGTTTCGGCAACAAGATCTCCGATGATGTTGACGAACTTTTCGAGGCTGCTTACACCCGGGGTAAGGGGGATAATTGGTGGACGACAGAGAGGGAGATGGCCATCGTGGGGGACTCCGTCAAGTGGGGAAATCGCTCATGGGATAGCATTAATTTCTACTATAAGGGAAATAGGGTCTACCCGGCCCGTCCGTCGGCAATAGGAGGTTGAGGAAGTGGAAAATTTGGCTTCGTGGGATAGGAAATTCAGGGTTTGGCATTATTCGGTCAGCCACTCTGAGTTGCTACTAAGGAGTGTGAATGTAGACCCTGTGGGTGACACGCGGGTTGATGTACTCTTTCCCGGTGTCGAGTTTCTTAGCTCTCCGACGTCATTTTCGAGCCTCCGGATCGACAGCATTGAAGTCGATGAGTCCGGGGAATTCTCGTTTATTGAGACGCGGGGGATTCGAATCGGGCGCCCGTTTCTGTTCAATGGGGGTCCGCATTACGTCGTTGCGGCGAATTGCCAGTGGCATGAGGACGTGGGCGGTCCGGCAACGCCTTCGAGGTTCGGCCCCTTCAGGCGCGTGGAGTAGGATGATCGCTGCGTGCTGCGGGAGAGTTCATGATATGAGTCGGGAAAACTCAACCCCCATTCGGGCTGGGTCGATGTTCAATTGAATTCGACACCTCGACGTCTCGGGTCACACAGCAGGGTGCCGTCCGAACCTGCAGGGGTGGCGAGGGGAGAGCTGCCCGTCCAAGTCCTCTTGGAAGGGCAGAACGACATGAATGGGAAGTGGCGCAAGTGCGTGCCCGTTTTACTCCTCTGTGGACTGAGTCCGCCAAGATCCTACAAGGAGTCGACGCGCTCAAGGAGGGGCGAGAGTACACGATCCTCGAAGTGTTTGCGGCTTGTAGGAAAAATGCAGAGTTTCGGATCGAGTTCATAGACGGAGAAGGTCCAGCATTGTTCGATTGCAGGGTATTCACCGTGACGTGTTCTTCGATCCCATCGACCTGGCGATATAGGCAGTTCGATGATGGGTCGTTCTCCTTGCGTCCGGGGCCGTGGAGTCGGCCAGGGTTCTGGGAATCCTATTACGATGGTGATCCCAAGGCGTTCGATGACTACGAAGCGGAGAAGCGAAAAATCTTGGCCGATTCCTGACGAGCGATCGAACGGGGGAGGGGAGAATGCCTGGCGCAGATTGAGTGTTCGGTAGTTCAGAATAATTGCGCCGTGCTGTGGCTGGGAGGCCTGGGCTTGGTGGTGCAACGGAGTGTCAATGCGTGAAGGGTTCAGTCATGCAGTCCGTGGGCTCACTGTCGGAGACCTGGAACCTGGCCAGGTGCGAAGGGGGCTTGTCGAGTCCGTGACGGACGTCGGGGCATTCGTAGACCTTGGGTGCCTGCATGCGCTGTTGAGTGCGCCCAATCTGTCCTGGGTGCACTTCGATCACCCTTCCCAGGTGGTGCAGCCGGGGCAGGAAGTCACGGTTGTCTTGATGCCGAGCGTGGGCGCGGTAGGGCGTCGTTGAAGGGTCTGGAGCCGGATCCGTTTCCCCTGTCGTTCGCGACCTGATGACCTCGGACGGGAGTGTTCTCGCGGATTGGGGCAAGCATACGACGAAGGCGCATCAGTCGCCTTACGGGGACTTTCAGATGCACCACTATTGCAACCCCGCGACGGGGTGAGTGCTGAACTATGATGACAAGGCCATCTTGAATAGAAGGTAGCGGGAATGCGTGCTCGGTTTGCGCGGCCACTCACTGAACGTCCTGAGATCCGGCAAGGTCTTGGTGACCTGCAGGAAAGGCGAGAATATGTACTTCTCGAAGTCTATGTGGCCTGCGGGAAAAGTCCGGAATTCCGGATTGAATTCATTGACGGGGAGAGGTCGGCGCTATTTGATAGCAGGGCGTTTGTGGTGACATGCTCCTCGATGCCGTCGAACTGGAGGTATTGCCAGTTCGGCGGTGGGTCATTCGCTCTTTGCCCGGATTCGTGGAGTCGGCCAGGGTTCTGGGAATCCTATTACGACGGCGACCCTCAAGCGCTGAAGGACTATGAAATGGAGAAGCGGACTATATTCGCTGACTCCTGAGGGGTGTGCGTGGCGGCGCTGGATGGGCTTTGGCCCCAGCCGGGTCCGATGAAGTGCCCCAGGTGGTGCAGCCTGGGCAAGAAGTCACGGTTGTCGTGCTGGATGTTGATGCCGAGCGTGGGCGCGTTGCGGCGTCGTTGAAGGATCTGGAGCCGAATCCGTTCCTTGATTTCGCGCGCACGATGCTGGGGTGCAGCCATTCCGGCAGAGTGGTCAAGGTGGCGCCCATCGGCGTCTTCGTGGAGCTGGAGTCGGGTGTCACGGGCCTACTGCCGCTCTCCGAAGTGGGCGAGGAGGGGCACGCCTTGGAGATCGGCGACGGCGTTGCGGTGAAGGTCGCGTCCATCAACGTCCGCAAGCGACAGGTTTCGCTTCTCCTTGACTGACTCCTGTCGCTGCCCATCTGCCCATCTGCCCATCTGGCCGCGGAGCCGTAAGCCGGGGAGGCTCAGCCGACTCCCTCACCCATAACTCACCCGCAGCTCCTTCACCCCATTGATCCAAGCCGACCGCAGCCGCCGCGGCTCCCCCTCCAGCCGAATGTCCGGGACCGTGTCGGCGATGGCGTTGAAGATGAGGTCGATTTCCATGCGGGCGAGGCTGGCGCCCAGGCAGAAGTGGGGGCCTCCGCCGCCGAAGCCGAGGTGGGGGTTCGGGTCGCGGGTGATGTCGAACGTCTCCGGGCGGTCGAAGGCCTCCGGGTCGTTGTTGGCCGAGGAGTAGAACATGCCGACCCGGTCGCCCTCCTTGATGTGCGCCCCGCCCAGTTCCGTGTCCCGGGTGGCGGTGCGCTGAAAGGAGACGATCGGGGTGGCCCAGCGGACGATTTCGTCGGCCGTCGTCGCCGGGCGTTCGGCCTTGAAGCGTTCCCACTGTTCGGGGTGGGTGAGGAACGCGTGCATGCCGTGGGTGATGGCGTTCCGGGTGGTCTCGTTGCCGGCCACGGTGAGGACCAGGACGAAGAAGCCGAATTCGTCGGAGGTCAGGCTGCCCTCGTCCGAGGCGGCCACCAGTTTCGTCACGATGTCGTGGGCCGGGCACTGTTTGCGGGCGGCGGCCATGTTCATGGAGTACGAGATCAGCTCCATCGCCGACTCGACGCCGACCTCCTCGGTGACCGCCAGCTCCGGGTCGTCGTAGGCGGCCATCTTGTTGGACCAGTCGAAGAGCTTGAGGCGGTCCTCCTGCGGGACGCCGATGAGTTCGGCGATGGCCTGGAGCGGCAGTTCGGAGGCGATGTCGGTGACGAAGTTGCCCGACGGCTTCCCCGCCGCGCCCGAGACGATCCTGGTGGCGCGCGAGGTCAGGGCCTCCCGCAGGGCGCGGATCGCCCGCGGGGTGAAGCCGCGCTGCACGATCTGCCGCAGCCGGGTGTGCTCCGGCGGGTCCATGTTGAGCATGATCAGCTTCTGGACGTCGATCTGGTCGCGGCTGATGGACTCGTTGAACCGGATGATGGCGGTGTTGGTGTTCGAGGAGAAGGTCTCGGGGTCGGTGGAGACCGCCTTGACGTCCTCGTGCCGGGTCACCACCCAGTAGCCGTCGTCCTGGAAGCCCGCGATGTTGTGCGGCTGGGGGTTCCACCACACCGGGGCGGTCCGGCGCAGCTCGGCGAGTTCCGGGAGCGGGACCCGCTGCTGGTAGACGTCGGGATCGGTGAAGTCGAACCCTTCGGGCAGCGCTGGGCAGGACATCGGCGACTCCATCTGACGGTCCATCAGAATCTCTCGGCAAGGTAGTAACGGGCTCTTCAAGTGGCAAGGCCCGAGGCGGTATCGGTTGTGGATGAGGCGCATGCACGCCCCTTGCGTACCGAAGGTAATAGTCAGCAGACTTCGAAGAGAACTAGAACGCGTACTAGTTCTGCCGTGGGCGCCGGGACGCCCCGCGGACGAGGAGAGGACGAGTCATGGCCGCTGAACCCGTCATCGTCGAAGCCGTACGCACTCCCATCGGCAAGCGCGGCGGCGCGCTCGCCAATCTGCATCCTGCCTACCTGCTGGGGGAGACCTACCGCGAACTGCTCGCCCGGACCGGAATCCAGCCCGACTGCGTCGAACAGATCGTCGGCGGCACGGTCACCCACGCCGGTGAGCAGTCCATGAACCCGGCGCGCAACGCCTGGCTCGCCTGCGGCCTGCCGTACGAGACGGCGGCGACCACTGTGGACTGCCAGTGCGGCTCCTCGCAACAGGCCAACCACATGGTCGCCAACATGATCGCGACCGGGGTCATCGACGTCGGCATCGGCTGCGGCGTCGAGGCCATGTCCCGGGTGCCGCTCGGCAGCGGATCGAAGCACGGGCCGGGCAAGCCGTTCCCGGACGAGTGGAATGTGGACCTCCCCAACCAGTTCGAGGCGGCGGAGCGGATCGCCCGCAACCGCGGTCTCACCCGGGAGCGCGTCGACTCCCTCGGCCTGATGTCGCAGGAGCGGGCGGCGCGGGCCTGGGCCGAGGAGCGGTTCAAGCGGGAGACGTACGCCGTGCAGGTGCCGACCACCGAGGAGGAGCAGGCGGCCGGGCAGGGCATGTGGCGGCTCGTCGACCGGGACGAGGGGCTCCGCGACACCAGCATGGACGCCCTGGCCGGACTGAAGCCCATCATGCCGACGGCCGTGCACACCGCGGGCAACTCCTCCCAGATCTCCGACGGCGCGGCGGCCGTGATGTGGGCCTCCAAGCGCATGGCACGGGCGCTGAAGCTCAAGGCCCGGGCACGGATCGTCGCCCAGGCGCTCGTCGGCACCGACCCGCACTTCCACCTCGACGGTCCCATCGACGCGACGCGCGCCGTCCTCGGCAAGGCCGGGATGTCACTCCGGGACATCGACCTGGTCGAGATCAACGAGGCCTTCGCGTCCGTGGTGCTCTCCTGGGCGCAGGTCTTCGAACAGGACCTGGAGAAGGTCAATGTGAACGGCGGCGCCATCGCGCTCGGCCACCCCGTCGGCGCGACCGGCGCCCGGCTGATCACCACGGCCCTGCACGAACTGGAGCGGCGGGACGGGGAGTTCGCGCTGATCACGATGTGTGCGGGGGGTGCGCTGGCTACCGGGACGATCATCCAGCGGCTGTAGACCCACCACCCGCACACTCGGGCCGGCCCCGGCCCGTGGCAGCCGGGACCGGTTCAGTGCCCGTCCCCGTACCGGGCACGCTCCCATGCCCCTTCGAAGGTTGGCCGGTCGATGACATCCGCGGAGAACTCGGGCTGCGCCCGCACGTCCTCGATCGGGCCGACCGGGATCTCGCCGAGTCCGATCTCACTGCATTCATGCGCGGCGTCCGCCTTCAGCAGGCGCCCGTCCCGGTACTCCTGGACCTTGCGGACCTCGTATCCGTCGTCGCCGATCTTGCTGTACAGCGTGACCGGTTCGATGTCGAAGTCATGCATCCACCGCACTTTCCAGTACTGCATCTTCACTCCCCAGTACTGCGTCGTCAGGTCCGCTCCGCCGCCGGGCCGGCGGGTTGCCCTGCCGGCTCCCGGCCGAACGTCACCGGTGCCTCGAACGCCGCCCGGCGGCTCGCCCGGCGCAGTGCCCTCAGGACCGTGCCGCCGATGGTGAGGATCAGGACGGTCGTCAGCACGGCCCGCGGCAGGTCCCAGCCCAGCGAGGTCGCCATGCAGTAGGCGAGGAAGCGGACGAGGTTCTCGTGCACTGGGTCACCGGGGTCGAAGGAGACGCCGGTGGCCAGACCGCCGAGGTACGGCCAGCCCTGGAGGTTCATGACCGTGCCGTAGAGCACGGAGGAGGCCGCCCCGTATGCCGCGAGCAGGAGCCGTTCGGCCCGGCCGCGCAGCCGGTCCGGCCCCGGGAGCAGCCCCGCGCCCATCGATACCCAGCCCATCGCGAGCATCTGGAACGGCATCCACGGGCCCACACCGCCGGTGAGCAGCGCGGACGCGAACATGGTCACCGAGCCGAGCACGAACCCGAAGCCCGGTCCGAGCACCCGCCCGGCCAGCACCATCAGGAAGAACATGGGTTCCAGGCCGGCCGTGCCCGCGCCGAGCGGGCGCAGCGCCGCACCGGCCGCCGCCAGCACGCCGAGCATGGCGACGGCTTTCGCCCCCAGTCCGGAGTCGGCGATGGTCGCCACGACCACCGCCACGAGGAGGGGGAGCAGGGCGGCGAACAGCCAGGGTGCGTCGGTGGAGTGGGCGAGGCTGGACGAGGGGTCGGCGAGCAGCGGCCAGCCGAACGCGGCCACCCCGATCGCCGAGACCAGGACGAGGGCGGCCACCGAGCGGGCGCCGAGCCGGACGGCCCGGGGCGGACGGACCGCAGGTGCGGAGCGGGCGGGAGCGGCAGACCCGGCGGCGGCAGCAGACCCGGCGGCGGCAACAGAGTTGGCGGCGGCAGCAGAGCCGGCCGGTGCGGGGGCCTCGCCGGTTCCGCGAGCGCCGACCGGCGCACTGCCGGCCATGACGACTCCGTTCCGGTGGTTCCGGTGGTTCCGGTCGTCCCGGCCTCCCCGACCGTCCCGGCCTTCCCGACCATCCGAGGCCCGAGGCGGGTTCACCGGCCCACCCCCGCCCCCAGCGCCTCCCGCACCTGGGACACCGTCAGCCAGCGCTGCGGCGTCAGGATCTTCGCGACCTGCGGTGCGAAGGCCGGGGAGGAGACCACGACCTCCGGGGTCGGGCCGTCCGCGACCACCTCGCCGTCCGCCAGGATCACCACCCGGTGGGCGAGTTCGGCCGCCAGCTCCACGTCGTGCGTGGCCATGACGATCGCATGCCCGTCCGCGGCCAGGCCCCGCAGGATCTCCACCAGCCGCGCCTTGGCCGCGTAGTCGAGGCCGCGGGTCGGCTCGTCCAGCAGCACCAGCCGCGGGCGGGCCGTCAGCACGATGGACAGCGCGAGGGCCAGCCGCTGGCCCTCCGACAGGTCGCGCGGGTGGGTGTCGTCGGGGACGCCGGGCAGCAGCCCGGCGACCAGGGCGCGGCAGGTGCCGTGCGCGGCCCCGGCGTCCTCGTCGGCCGCCGTGCACTCCGCCGCCACGGTGTCCGCGTAGAGCAGGTCGCGCGGCTCCTGCGGGACGAGCCCGACCTGGCGGATCAGTTCCCGCGGGCTCGTCCGGTGCGGGGTCAGGCCGCCGACCGTCGCCGAGCCGGCGTCCGGCTCGTGCAGGCCGACCAGTGTGCCCAGCAGCGTCGACTTGCCCGCTCCGTTGCGGCCCATCAACGCGACGGTCTCGCCCGGCCGGACGGACAGCGAGACCTGCCGCAGGGCTTCCGTCCGCCCGCGCCGCACCGACAGTCCCGCGGTGCCGACGACCGGTTCCGCGGGCTCCGGGCCGGTGAGGGTGTCCGGGGCGAGCGGGGCCAGCCGCTCCCGCAGCGGCCCGGCGGCGCGGCGCGCGCCCCGGACCGAGAGCGGCAGCGGGGACCAGCCCGCGAGCCGGCCGAGGGCGACGACCGGCGGGTGGACCGGGGAGACGGCCATGACGTCCGCGGGCGCGCCGGTGACGACCGGCTCACCGGGCCCGGGCAGCAGGACGACCTGGTCCGCGTACTGGATGACGCGCTCCAGCCGGTGTTCGGCCATGAGGACGGTGGTGCCCAGGTCGTGCACGAGCCGTTGCAGGACGGCCAGCACCTCCTCCGCGGCGCCCGGGTCCAGTGCGGACGTCGGCTCGTCCAGGATCAGGACACGCGGATGCGGGGTGAGCACCGACCCGATGGCCACCCGCTGCTGCTGGCCGCCGGACAGGCTCGCCAGGGGCCGGTCGCGCAGGTCGGCCAGGCCCAGTAGGTCGAGGGTCTCCTCGACGCGGCGGCGCATAACCTCGGGGGCGAGCCCGAGGGACTCCATGCCGTAGGCGAGCTCGTCCTCGACGGTGTCGGTGACGAAGTGCGCCACGGGATCCTGGCCCACGGTGCCGACGACATCGGCGAGTTCGCGCGGCCGGTGCGTCCGGGTGTCCCGTCCGGCGACGGTGACCCTGCCGTGCAGCGTTCCCCCGGTGAAGTGCGGTACGAGCCCGCTCACCGCGCCCAGCAAGGTCGACTTACCGACACCGGAGGGCCCGACGAGCAGGCAGAGCTCGCCCTCCGGGACGGTGAAGTCCACCTCGCGGAGGGCGAATCCGGGCGCCCCGTCGTAGGCGACCGACACCTGCTCGAACCGGATCACGGCTTCTCCTCCTCGGGAGAGCTGGAGGGATGGGAGGGGCGGAAGAGGCTGGAAGTACGCCGCGGACGCTCGGGGGAGACGCCCGGTGTGCCGCCGGAAGCGGCTGCGGACGGACGGACTCCCGGCCGGCCGGACGCCCCGGGGAGCGGCGGCGCCGGTGCCACGAACGCCGGGAGCAGGCCGAGCAGGACGGCGGCCGCGGGCCACAGCGGCAGCGACGGCGCGGCCAACGGCACCACCGACGGGTGCAGGGCCGCCGGATCCCGGGCCGCGCAACCGATCATCAGGGCCGCGACCGCGGCGCCGGAGCCGGAGACCAGCCACGCCCGCACCCCCCAGACATCCGGGCGGTAGCGGCTGCGCACCGACCGGCGGCCGCCCAGCCGCAGTCCGGCGAGCGCCGCCGCGACCCCCACCAGCAGCAACGGCAGGCCGAACCCGGCGCCCTCGGCGGCCAGCAGGCCGTACGTACCGGCGCAGACGCCGAGCAGCCCGCCCAGCGTGAGGGCGGTCGTGGTGTGCCGGACGGCGGGCGGGACCTGTGCCGTGCGCCCGTAGCCGCGGGCGTCCATGGTGGCCGCCAGCGCCACCGAGCGCTCCAGTGCGCCCTCCAGCACCGGCAGCCCGATCTGCAGCACCGCCTTGATCCCCTTGTCGGGGCGCCCGCGCAGCCGGCGGGCGGCCCGCAGCCGCACCACGTCCGCGACGAGGTTCGGGGCGAACGTCATGGCGACCACCACCGCGACGCCCACCTCGTACAGCGCGCCGGGGAGGGATTTGAGCAGCCGGGCGGGGTTGGCGAGGGCGTTCGCCGCGCCGAGGCAGGCGAGGAGCGCGGCCAGCTTCAGCCCGTCGTAGAACGCGAAGACCAGGGACTCCAGCGTGACCCGGCCGCCGATCCGCACCCCCTGCGCCCAGTCGGGCAGCGGCACTTCGGGCAGCGTGACCAGGGTCGTGCTGCCCGGGATCGGCGAGCCGAGGATCACCGAGAAGACCAGCCGGATCACCACCACCGACAGGCCGAGCAGCAGGAAGGCGCGGTAACTGCGGGCCCAGGGCGCGTCCGTGCGGCGCACGGCGACGACATAGCCCGCGACGGCCACGAGCAGCCCCAGCAGCAGCAGGTTGGTGGTCCGGGACGCGGCGGTGGCCAGCCCGAGGGCCCACAGCCACCACGCCCCGGCGTGCAGGGCGTTGCTGCGCGTCGCTTCCGGAGCCCGCCCGCCCTTGGGGAGCAGCGTTGTCCGGACCCGCCACCCGGTGCGGGACCGCTGTGCCGGTGCGGCGGTCCGGGTGTCCGTCTCCGGGGCCCGTGCGGGTGCCCGGCCGTGCTCGCTACTCATCCGCGGCGGCGACGGGCCTGCCACCCGCCGGCGGCACCGAGGGCCAGTACGGCGGCGAGGCCGGCGATCAGCCCGACGGACGGGCCGTCGTCACCGCCGTCCGCCTCCGACGAGGACGGGGAGCCCGCGGACACGGACTCCTCGGCGGAGCCGCGCTTGCCGCCCCTGCCCCCGCCGTCGGCGACCTGTTCGCCGCAGCCCTTCTTCGGATAGCCGGAGACGGCGCAGAGCAGGGCGCCGGAGTCGTACCGGAGCGGCTTCGCCACCGCGGCCAGCACCTCCGCGGACGTCGCGTCCTCCGGGACGCTCGCGCACTCCGTACGGGGGGCCGGCGGGCGCTCGCCGTCGGGCGCGTCCGCGGCCGTGCCGAAGTCCAGCACGACCGCGACGCGCTTGCTGCCCGCCTTGGCGGAGGTATCGGCGCAGAGGGTGCCGAAGCGGGCGGAGCCGCGCGGCTGTTCGGCATCCTTGGAATCCGCGCTGACGGCGAAGCGGAAGCCGCGCACCTCGCCGTCCGCGGGGCGCTCGGTGGCCGGGCCCTGGGTGGCGTACACCCAGCTCTCGCCCTTCCGGTCCCAGAACGACCAGTAGCGGTAGCCCTGGGCGTGGGCGGGCGCGGCGCCGAGGACGGCGAGCACGGCCCCGGCCACGACGGTCGCGACGGTCGCGACAGCCGTCACGCCCCGGGCCGGAGCCGGCCGGCCGGACCGCGGCCGGAACGAATCCCGGAGCGAATCCCGGAACGACGACCGGAACCACATCCGGAACAGAGCCCGGAATCCCGGCCGGTGCTCACAGCCGAGTCCGGATGCGAGTCCGGACGCGAGCCTGGACGCGAGCCCGGATCCGTGTTCGTCCCCGATCCCCGGCACCGTCCCGTTCTCGCCCCGGTCCGCCGGACCGCGCACGCCCACCACCATCGTCTAGGCCTTCTTCTTGCGGCCGCTGATCAGGAAGCCGATCCCGATGCCCGCGACCAGGAACGCGCCGACCGTCCAGGCCGTCGACATACCGCCCGAACCGTTCCCCTCCTCCTTGGTGTCCTGCGCGTCGCCGCCCTCTGCCGGGGCCTGCGCCGCCGGCTTCGGGCCGGTGGCGTTCAGTTGCCGCACCAGGTCCTGCCCGCCGAAGTCCCGCGGGTCGGCGCCGGTCGCGTGGGCGGCGAGGACCAGCGCCCCCAGGCCCGCCGGGTTGTCCTTCGACCAGGCCTTCGCGTGGTGCTCCAGCCAGGTCAGCGAGGCGCGTGCCGCGTCCTGGTGGCCGCCGGCCGCCAGGGCCGTCACCGCGTCCGCCGTGTTGGCGAAGTCCGGCGTGGGCTTGTCGGCACCCGGGGCGAGCGTGGACAGGTGCCCGTCGCTCTTCCGCAGGGTCTCCGCGAGGTACGCGGCGCCGGCGCCGGCCGCCTCGTCCGGCTCGCGGGTGTCCTGCGCGTCCGAGGAGCCGCAGTCGAGCGGCTCGGCCTTCTCGGCGGCCTTCGCGGGCGCCGCCACGACGAGGCCCTTGCCGAGCCCGGCGAGCGCCGCGGCAGCCGTCGCGTCGGCGTTCGGCGCGAGCTTGCCCTTCTTGTCCGGCTGGAAGGCGAACGCCCCGCGCTCGCCCTTCTTGTCGTCGCAGCCGAGCTGGAAGGTGAGCAGCGCGTCGTACGGCGACTTGCCCGCTGTGCCGGACTTCTTGCCGGACTTCTCTCCCGGCTTCTTGCCCGCCGTGACGTCCTCCGGCTTCTCGCCCGCCGCGACGAGCGCGCCGATCACCAGCGAGGTGGAGTTGGCGTCGCTCGGGCCGCCGGGGAGGTAGCTCCAGCCGCCGTCCTCGTTCTGCACGGACTTCAGCCAGTTCGCGGCCTTCTTCACGGCGTCGCCGTGGCCGCCGACCGCGGCCAGCGCCTGCACCGCGAGTCCGGTCGCGTTGCTGTCCACCGGAGTCTTCTTGTCGCACTCCTTGCCGGCGTCCGCGCGGAACTCCGCGAAGCCGCCGGAGGCGCACTGCTGGCCGGCGAGCCAGTCCACGGCCTCGGGGGCCGGCGTGACCTTCACCGTGTCCTGGGCGATCAGGGCCACCGACTGCCGCCAGACGGCGTCGAACTTCGGGTCCTTGGTGCCGTACAGCCCGGCCGGGAGCTTCGCCGGGGCCGCGGGCTTCGGAGAGTCGGCGGCGAACGCGGCCGGAGCGGCGGTCACGCACAGGGCGGCGGAGACGGCCGTCAGCGCGGCGGCGCGACGGAGTCTGCTGTGCCGGGGGAGACCGCCCGGCCGGGGGCGCGGGGATATCTCCCCGGGGTGATGCAGCATCGGGCGGTGCCTTTCGGTGAGCGGACGCGGCCGGATCCGCTGCGCACCGCGCGGCCGTGCGTACGGGAGCGTGCGCACGCGGCGGGGCACCGGGCTCCGGCTCCGTATTCCTCGACGGTGCCGGCCTCCGGGCGCGGCCGTGGGACGGCCCGTCCGGAGACAGGAGCCGGTCACATCCGCCAGGGCACTCCGACTCGACGCCGTAGCGGCGCCTCACGGTTGCGGGTCAGTGCCGGAATTGCACCGGCTTTCCCCTGAGGGATGCGGTATCGACTGGCACACTCTACCGGCCCGTAGCAAGGAGGCCCATGGGCGCCCGATGCGCCGTGCCGCCACGGGCACCTCGCAACCGGTCCGAATACCCGCCGGCCCCGCACGCGCCTCTCACCATCCGCCGCCCGCCCCCTCACACCGCCCGGTACTCCACCGGCCCGCTGCCCGGGACCGGCTCCGCCCTCCCCAGCGTCACCAGGCGCCGCAGATGGGCCTCCGCCTCGGAGACGGCGATGTTCCGCGACCCGGGGGAGATCTGCTCCCAGGGCCGGTTCCACTCCATGGCCTCGGCCAGCTGCCACGGGGTGAGCGCGCGGGTCCCGAGGAGATCTCGCAGCCCGGCCAGCCGTGCCTCGTGGTGCGCCAGGAGCTGCCGCACCCGGGCCGCCGCGTCCGGGAAGGCGTACTGGTGGGCGGGCAGCACCTCGGCCGGGGCCAGGGCACCGACCCGCTCCAGGGAGTCGAGGTAGTCGCCGAGCGGGTCGGTGGCCGTGACGGCGTCGGGGTCCTCGTAGAGGCCGATGTGCGGACTGATGGTGGGCAGCAGATGGTCGCCGGAGAACAGCCGGCCGTGGCCGGTCCGCCCGGCGGCCGGATGGTCCTCCTCCAGGTGCAGACAGACATGGCCCGGGGTGTGTCCGGGTGTCCAGACGGCCCGCAGTCTCCGGCCCGGCAGATCGAGCAGTTCGCCGGGGACGATGGCGCGGTCGGGCAGTGCGGCCCGCAGGCCGGGCAGCGCCGGGTCCCGGCCGGAGGACCGGGCCGCGCGCAGCGGACGGAGGTGGTCCTCCGGCGCCCCGGCCGCCTCGAGCTTCCCGATCAGGTGGTCGAGCCAGAGCGCGGGCCGGGCGGCGCGGACCCGGCGCACGACCCGGGTGTCCGCGGGGTGCATCGCGATCCAGGCCCCCGACGCCTCGCGCACCCGCCCGGAGAGCCCGTGGTGGTCGGGGTGGTGATGGGTGACGAGCACGCCGTGCAGCTCGGTGGCCGACGTCCCGCACGCCGCGAGACCGGCTACGAGGGTGTCCCAGGAGGCCGGGTCGTCCCAGCCGGTGTCGATCAGAACCGGTCCGCGGCCGGTGTCCAGGAGGTGCACCAGGGTGTGGCCGAGCGGGTTGTCGGGGATCGGCACCGGGATGCTCCACACCCCGCCGCCGTGGTCGGTCACCGGAGCAGCCGGTTCCGTCATGGAGCCCTCCTCCATGGAGCCCTCGCCCAGCGGATTCCCCGCCTGGTCCCGTGCCCCGAGCGAGCGGTGAAACGCGTTCTCCACCGCAGCCGGCCGGACCGGAGCCCCGCGGGCGGGAGACGGCCGACGCATTGCCCACTGTAACGGGAACTGGTATCAGTTCTGATGCTGCGTCAGATACTTGCTGCGGCAGACCATTCTCGAGCGGCCCCGCTCGCTGCGGGCCGGCCGGACGGCGGGGAGGCAGAGGCGATGACCGACCTCATCGAGCACGGACAGCTGTTCATCGGCGGCGCGTGGGTGGACCCGCTCGGCCCGGACGTGATCGAGGTGGTCTCGCCGCACACCGAGCAGGTCATCGGGCGCGTGCCGCACGCCTCGCGCGCCGATGTGGACCGCGCCGTCGCCGCCGCCCGCGAGGCCTTCGACCACGGGCCCTGGGCCCGTACGCCCCTCGCCGAACGGATCGAGGTGGTCACCCGGATCAAGGACGCGATCGCCGTCCGGCACGAGGAGATCGCCCGGACCATCAGCGCGCAGAACGGCTCCCCCTACGCCTGGAGCGTCCTCGCCCAGGCCCTCGGCGCGATGATGGTGTGGGACGCGGCGATCACCGTGGCCCGGGACACCGCGCAGGAGGAGCGCCGGCAGGGGGCGCTCGGGCCGATCCTCGTCCGGCGGGAGCCGGTCGGGGTGGTCGCGGCCGTCGTCCCGTGGAACGTCCCGCAGTTCGTCGCCGCCGCGAAGCTCGGCCCCGCGCTGCTCACCGGCTGTTCGGTGATCCTCAAGCCGTCGCCCGAGACCCCGCTCGACGCCTGGCTGCTCGCCGATATCGCCGCCGAGGCCGGGGTGCCCGAAGGCGTGCTCAGCATCCTCCCGGCCGACCGCGAGGTCAGCGAGTACCTGGTCGGCCACCCCGGCGTCGACAAGGTGTCGTTCACCGGCTCCGTGGCGGCCGGCAAGCGCGTCATGGAGGTCGCGTCCCGCAACCTGACCCGGGTCACCCTGGAGCTCGGCGGCAAGTCGGCGGCGGTCATCCTCCCCGATGCCGACCTCGACACCGCCGTCGCCGGCATCGTCCCCAACGCCTGGATGAACAATGGTCAGGCGTGCGTCGCCCAGACCCGGATCCTCGCCCCGCGCAGCCACTACGACGAGATCGCCGAACGCTTCGCCGCCGCGGCCGGCGCCCTGGCCGTCGGCGACCCGCTCGACCCGGCCACCCAGGTCGGTCCGCTGGTCACCCGCCGCCAGCAGCAGCGGTCCCTGGACTACATCCGGCTCGGACAGGAGGAAGGCGCCAAGGTGCTCGCCGGCGGCGGCCGGCCGGCGGCGCCCGACCGCGGCTGGTACGTCGAGCCGACCCTCTTCGGCGGCGTCTCCAACTCCATGCGGATCGCCCGCGAGGAGATCTTCGGACCGGTGATCTGCCTGCTCCCGTACGAGGACGAGGCCGAGGCGGTCCGGATCGCCAACGACTCGGAGTACGGGCTGTCCGGCAGCGTCTGGACCGCGGACGTGGCCCACGGCATCGACATCGCCCGGCAGGTGCGCACCGGCACCTACTCCGTGAACACCTTCAGCCTGGACATGCTCGGCCCGTTCGGCGGTTACAAGAACAGCGGGCTGGGGCGCGAGTTCGGGCCCGAGGGCTTCGCCGAGTACCTGGAGCACAAGATGATCCATCTCCCCGCCGGCTGGGAGGGCGACTGATGAGCGACCGCTGGCACATCGAGGTCGACCGCAGCGTCTGCATCGGCTCGGGCTTCTGCGCGGGCACCGCGCCCAGCGGCTTCCGGCTGGACTCCGCCCGCCAGTCCCACCCGGCCGAACCCCGCACGGAGGCGTCCGAGGCGCTGCTGGAGGCGGCCGAGGGCTGCCCCGTCGAGGCCATCCTGATCAGCCTCGACGGCACGGGGGAGGCGGTGTTCCCGCCGGAGGAGTGAGCGGTGCGCGCCCGGCGCGGGCTGTTCCCGGCCGGGGCTCGGTCGCAACCGGATCCCCGGCCCTGAGTATTCCAGCCCCCGCGACCGCTCATGACGGTCCGTCGGGCACCCGCCGCCCGCAATCCGCCGAAGCCCTTCGCCACCCCACATCCTCCGTCCGATGTTTGAGCCTCGCGGCGAGGGAAACTCGGGCCCGGGTCGTCCTCCTCCCGGGCCCGTCCTCATGTCCGGGCCCGGGAGGGCACACCCGCCGTCCGTGTCCGCCCGGCCCGGGTGCCCGCCCGTCCGGTCGCCCGAGCCCCCCACGCCTCCCGGCCGTTGCGGCCGTTCCGCAGCCCCCACCGTTCCCGGGCCTCCCACCGCTCCCGGGGCCTCCACCGCTCCCACCCGGTTCCACCGGGCGGCCGCCCGGGACGCCGATGACCTGCGCTCCCGGGCCACAGCGCAGAGCTACCAGTCAGTAACGGAGCGTGCATTCTTCACGGTTGCTTCATGACACCCGTGACTGTCTCCGGCCCCCGGCCCCATGGAAATCTCATCCCGTCGAAACCGGCCCCGACAGTCGAGAGGGAGTGGGATGAGCAAGGGCTACGCCGTCTTCTGCGACGCCGACCGCCAGTTCTACGACGCTCCGCACCGGCTGCACGCGACCGCGGCCGACGCGGCGGGCACCGCTGGCACCTCGCACGGACAGGCCCTCTACGAAGCGGCGCGGCGCGAGGCCCCCGAGGGCTGGCAGCGCCACCGCTCCGGCGACTGGCTCGCGTTCCGTCCCCTCGACACCCGTCTGCCCGGCCAGGGCTGGAAGATTCACATCTCCGCCTGTCTGGACAACGCCGAGAGCATTCTCGACCGGGTGCGGGACCACTGCTTCTCCCGGGGCATCGCCTTCAAGTTCATGCCCAGCCGCTATCTGCTGCGCAACCGCAACGCCAAGTACGCGGACCGCGGCAGCAGCGGCAAGTTCATCACGGTCTACCCCGTCGACGAGGAGCACTGCCGCACCGTCGCCGAGGAGCTCGACGCGCTGCTGGCCGGTGAGCCCGGCCCGTACATCCTCAGCGATCTGCGGTGGGGCGCCGGGCCGGTGCACGTCCGGTACGGCAGCTTCACCGAGCGCCACTGCTTCGGCCCCGACGGCGAGTTGTGCCCCGCCGTCGAGGACGGCGAGGGCCGGCTGGTGCCCGACCGCCGGGACCCGGCCTTCCATGTCCCGGACTGGGTGACCCTGCCCGACTTCCTGAAGCCGCACCTGGCGGCCCGGTCCGCCGTCACGACCACCGACATCCCGTACACCATCGAGCGTGCCCTGCACTTCTCGAACGGCGGCGGTGTCTACGTCGGACGCGACAGCCGCACCGGGGAGCAGGTCGTCCTCAAGGAGGCCCGGCCGTACGCCGGTCTGGCCGCGGACGGCGCCGACGCCGTGACCCGCCTGGAGCGCGAGAAGACGGCGCTGGAGCGGCTCTCGGGACTGGGCTGCACCCCCGAGGTGCGGGGCTGGTTCACTCTCGGCGACCACCGGTTCCTCGTCCTGGAGCACATAGCGGGCAAGCCGCTCAACACCTTCTTCGCGCGGCGGCACCCGCTGATCGAGGAGAACCCCGGGCAGGAACGTCTCGCCGCCTACACCGACTGGGCGCTGCGGATCCACCGTCTCGTCGAGGAGGCCGTCGAGGCGATCCACGCCCGCGGCGTGGCCTTCAACGACCTGCACCTGTTCAACATCATGGTCGCCGAGGACGAATCCTCCGTGGTGCTGCTGGACTTCGAGGCCGCGGCGCACATCGACGAGGGCCGCCGCCAGGTCGTCGCCAACCCGGGCTTCGTCGCCCCGGCGGACCGCAGGGGCTTCGACGTCGACCGCTATGCGCTCGCCTGTCTGCGGATCGCCCTCTTCCTGCCGCTGACCAGCCTGTTCGCCATCGACCGGGACAAGGCCGCGCACCTCGCGGAGATCGCCGCCCAACAGTTCCCGGTGCCCCGGGAGTTCCTCGACGAGGCGGTCGCCGAGATCACCCGCGGCTACGTCCCCGTCGATCCCCGTCCGGCCTCCCGCCCGGCACCGTCGGGCACCCGAAAGGGCGGCGGCTATCTGCCGGTGGACCCGGGCGACTGGCCGCGCAGCCGGGACTCCCTGGTGCAAGCCATCCTCGCCGCCGCCACACCGGAGCGGAAGGACCGTTTCTTCCCCGGCGACATCGCCCAGTTCGCGGCCCCCGGCGGCGGCGCCTGCTTCGCCTACGGCACCGCGGGCGTGCTGCACGCCTTCGCCGAGACCGGCGCACCGGACTGCCCGGAAGCCGAGGAGTGGCTCCTCCAGGCCACCAAGGACCCGGCGTCCGGGACCCCCTTCGGCTTCTACGACGGACTGTCCGGCATCGCCTGGGTCCTGGACCGCCTCGGCTACACCGAGCGCGCCCTCGCCCTGCTCGACACCGTCTGCGCCCAGGACTGGGACGGGATCGCCCCCGACCTGCACAGCGGACTCTCCGGCATCGGCCTCGCCCTGGACGCCCTGGGCACCGCCACGGGCGACAGCACCCTGCACGACCGGGCCCTGCAGTGCTCCCGGCTCGTCGCGCGGGCCGCCGAACGGGCCGCGGACGGCACACCGTCCGGCCGGCCGCCGCGCGCCGGGCTGCTGCACGGCGCCACCGGACAGGCCCTGCTCCACCTGAGGCTGTACGAGCGGACCGGCGACCCGGCGCTGTTGGACCTCGCCGCCGACGCCCTCCGCCGCGACCTGGCCCGCTGCGTGCGCGGCGCCGGCGGGGCGCTCCAGGTCGACGAGGGCTGGCGCACGATGCCCTACCTCGGCGCGGGGAGCGTCGGCATCGGCATGGTGCTCGACGACTACCTCGCCCACCGCCCCGACGAGCAGTTCGAGGGGGCGCGCCGCGAGATCGTCCGGGCCGCGCAGGCGATGTTCTACGCCCAGCCCGGCCTCTTCCGCGGCACCGCCGGCATGGTGCTCCACCTGAGCCGGACGACGACCGGCGGTCCCGGCACCCGCGCCGCCGATGTGCGCCGCCAGATCGACGCCCTCTCCTGGGGCGCCGTCCCCTACCGAGGCCGGCTCGCCTTCCCGGGCGAGCAGATGATGCGCCTCTCCATGGACCTCAGCACCGGCACCGCCGGATGCCTCCTCGCGCTGGGCAGCGCGCTGCACGACAAGCCCGTGCAGCTGCCCTTCCTCCCGGCGCCGACACCCGCCGCACCCGCGGCCCCAGAGCCGGCTTCCCTCCGGGAAGCCGTGGCAAGTACACCGTCCCCATGATGAAAGGAACACGACCATGTCGCTTCTCGACCTGCAGTCCCTGGAGACCCCGAAGGACGAGTCCGCCGAGGCCGCTCTGACCGGCAGCCGCGCGAGCCTGCTCCTCTGCGGTGACAGCAGCCTGAGCGTCACCACCTGTAACTGACCTCGTCCGCAACGCGAGGCGGGCTGTGCCCCGCGTGGCGGAGAGATCGTTGCATCGGCCCCGGGCGGGATTCCCGTCCGGGGCCTCTCCGCAGCAGCCGTGCCGTACGGGTACGAAGAGTGGTGTACGGGCGGCGCGGACGGAGAGATGAGGACTTCACCGTTCATCGTCCCGCGCGGTACGCGCCAGGACAACCGCGCGTCACCGCCCGGCTGTTCCCACGGGCCGGGCACCCGGCACCCGCTCGGGACGTGGACCCGCCCGGCGCCGGCCCGGGCCACCCGACCGAGGACCCACCGCGTATGGCACCGACGTCTCCCGCCGCCCCGCCGACCGCACCCGAAGCCCCGTCCGGAACCCCGCTCGGCGACCGCGCGGCCGACGGGCACCGGGCCGGACCCACGGGACTCCTCCTCACCGCCGCCCGGCTGAATGCCGGCCGCGCCGCGGCCCTCGCGCTCCTCAGCACCGTGTCGGCCGCCGCCACCATCGCGCTGCCCGCGGCGCTCGGACACACCCTCGACCTGGTGCTCGACGGCGGACGGGGCCACGGCGGGTGGCTCGCGCTGTGCGCCGCGCTCATCGCGGCGGAGGTGCTGGCGGACGCCCTGGTCGCCCTGCTCACCGGCACCACCAACGCCCGCTGCGCCGCCTGGCTGCGCGGGCTCGGCCTGGCCCACCTGCTGTCCGTCGGACCGTACCGGGCGGCCCGCTTCACCCCCGGCGACCTGGTGACCCGGCTGACCGGGAACGCCACCGAGGCCGCCACCGCACCCGCGACCGCCGCCACCGGCCTCGCCTCGCTGCTCACCCCGGTCGGCGGCCTGGTGGCCCTGGCCTTCCTCGACCTCTGGCTGGCCGCCGTCTTCCTCGCCGGCGTCCCGCTCCTCGCCCTCATGCTGCGGGCCTTCGCCCGCGGCACCTCGGACAGCGTGGAGCGCTACCAGCGCGTCCAGGGCGACATCGCCGCCCGCCTCGTCGAGGCCCTGAGCGGCGCCCGCACCGTCGCCGCCGCCGGCACCGAGGCCCGGGAACGCGCCCGCGTCCTCGCCCCGCTGCCCGAACTGGGCGTCCAGGGGCGGCGCATGTGGCAGGTGTACGGGCGGGCCGTCGTCCAGGGCGGCATCCTGGTGCCGCTGCTCCAGACCGCGGTCCTCGCCGCCGGCGGGATCCGGCTCGCCGCCGGGGCCGTGACCGTGGGCGAACTGCTCGCCGCCTCCCGCTACGCCGCCATCGCCGCCGGCGCCGGCGCCGTCGTCGGACAGCTGAGCTCCCTGCTCCGCAGCCGCGCCGCCGCCCGGCGCACAGCCGAACTCCTCGCGGTGCCCCCGGTACCCGCCGGCACCCGCCCCCTGCCCCCGGACGGACCCGGCCGCCTCGAACTGCGGGCCGTCACCGCGAGCCGCGGCGGCGCACCGGTCCTGAGCGGCGTCGACCTGGTCGTCCCGGGCGGTACGACGCTGGCCGTGGTGGGCCGCTCCGGCGCGGGCAAGTCCGTCCTCGCCGCACTCGCCGGCCGGCTGGCCGACCCGGACAGTGGCCAGGTGCTGCTGGACGGCGTGCCGCTGACCGAGGCCGAACCTCAAGCCCTGCGCCGGGAGGTCGGCTACGCCTTCGAACGGCCCGAGCTGTTCGGCGGCACGGTGGGCGGGGCCATCGCCTTCGGCCCGTACCAGCCGCCCGAGCCGGACGTCGTCGCCGCGGCCCGCGCCGCCAGCGCCGACACCTTCGTCCAGCGCCTCCCGGACGGCTACCGCACCGCCCTCGCCGACGCGCCGCTCTCCGGCGGCGAGCTGCAACGCCTCGGCCTGGCACGGGCGTTCGCGCACGCCGGCCGGCTGCTGGTCCTCGACGACGCCACCTCCAGCCTCGACAGCGTCACCGAACGGGAGGTGAGCGGGGCGCTCACCCGGGACGTGCGCTCCGGCACGCGCCTCCTGATCGCCCACCGCGCCTCCTCGGCGGCCCGCGCGGACCTGGTGGCCTGGCTGGAGGACGGCCGGGTACGAGCGGTCGGCCCCCACGCCGTGCTATGGGAACACCCGGACTACCGCGCGGTGTTCGCCACCGGGCCGGGGGAGCCCCGGTGACCCGCCACCGCCGGGAGCGCCCGCTGCGCCGGATCGCTCCCCGCGCCCGCCGCTTCCTCGGCCGGCGGAAGCAGGTCCTCCTGCGCCTGGCCGGCTGGTCGGTCCTGGAGTCCGCCCACACCTTCCTCGGCGGCTACGGCGCCGCCAAGGCCCTGGACGACGGCTTCCTGGCCGGCCGCACCGGAACCGGACTCGCCTGGCTCGCGCTCGCCGCGGCGGCCGTCCTCGCCGGAGGCCTGGCCACCCGCGGCGTCTTCCGCGGCCTGGCGGGACTCGTGGAGCCACTGCGCGACGGCCTGGTGCGGCGGATCGTCTCCGACTCCCTCGCCGAGGCCGTCGAGGCACCCGCGGCCCGCGCCGGAAGCGGCGCCGTGTCCCGCCTCACCCAGCAGACCGAGACGGCCCGGGACAGCTTCGCCGGACTCGTCCTGGTCGCCCGCTCCTTCGTCTTCACCGCCGCCGGAGCCCTGCTCGGCCTCGCCTCGCTCGCCCCGCTGCTCCTGCTGGTCGTCCTGCCGCCGCTGGCCCTCGGACTGCTGCTGTTCGCCGCCACCCTGCACCCGATGGCCGCCCGCCAGCGCGAGTTCCTGCGCGCCGACGAGGCCCTGGCCGAACGCTTCGGAGCGGTGTCGACCGGCCTGCGGGACATCGTGGCCTGCGGCGCCCAGGACCGTACGGCCGCCGAGGCGGAGCACCTCATCGCGGCCCAGACCCGGGCTGCCCACGCCCTGGCCCGCTGGGCCGCCGCCCGCTCCCTGGCCCTCGCGGTCGCCGGCCAGCTCCCCGTGGTGCTCCTCCTGGCGGCCACCCCCTGGCTGCTCGGCAAGGGCCTCACCGCAGGGGCGCTGCTCGGCGCCCTGACCTACCTGACCCAGGCGCTGCTGCCCGCCCTGCACACCCTGATGACCGCCCTGGGCGCCTCGGGCACCCGCCTGCTGGTCATCCTGGACCACCTCACCGCCACCGAGCCCCGCCCCACTCCACCCGCCACGCCACCGGCCCCCGTCGACCCCGCACCCCCGCGGGTCGAACTCCGCTCCGTCACCTTCGCGTACGGCCCGGGGGCGCAGCCCGTCCTCCGCGACCTCGACCTGGTGATCGAGCCGGGCGAACACCTGGCGGTCGTCGGCCCCAGCGGCATCGGCAAGTCCACCCTCACCACCCTGATCGCCGGCCTGCGGGAGCCCGACACGGGCGACATCCACATCCAGGGAAAGCCGCTGCGTCACCACCAACTGTCCCGCCTCCGGGTCCTGATCCCCCAACAGGCCTACGTCTTCACCGGCACCCTCCGGGACAACCTCCTCTACCTCTGCCCGGACGGCGCGGAACCCCGAGCACTCGAAGCGTCGGCCCACGCCGTCGGCCTGGACGCCCTCTGGCACCGACTCGGCGGCCCGGACGCCCTCGTCGACCCCGCCGCCCTCTCCCAGGGAGAACGCCAACTGGTGGCCCTGGCCCGGGCCCACCTCTCCCCGGCCCCCCTGGTCCTGCTGGACGAGGCGACCTGCCACCTGGACCCGGCCGCCGAGGCCCGCGCCGAACAGGCCTTCGCCGACCGCCCCGGCACCCTGATCGTGATCGCCCACCGCATCAGCTCGGCCCACCGCGCCGACCGCGTCCTGATCCTCGACGGCACCCGAGCCACCTGCGCCCCCCACCACGACCTCCTGGAACGCTCGGACCTCTACCGCGACCTGACGGGCCACTGGCACACCGACACCCCGACCCGGTGAACCACGGCGAGCACCCCTCGGACCCCCAACCCGCCATCCGGCAAAGGTGGACGGGAGGGCACAGGACCGGACGGCCAACCCACCCCCGAGGAAAAGCCCCTGACGAGACAGTCGGAGGGACGCTCGGACGGCCAACCCACCACCGAGGAAAAGCCGCTGACGAGACAGCCGGAGGGACGCTCGGACGGCCAACCCACCACCGGGGGAGAGCCGCCGACGAGACGGGAGGGGGCCGGGGCCGGAGGGGTGGGGGTTCCGGAAGCTTCCGGTTCGGAATAGCACACGTCGGAAAACCAGTGACAGTTCGCTC
>NZ_JBEOXS010000022.1:0-120940 GCF_040296705.1 Streptomyces sp. NPDC002055 | reverse complement strand
GGGGCCCGAGCCGGTCACGCCGGAGGGCCCGGCACCGCGCATCCGCGGTGCCGGGCCCTCCGTGCCGTGGCGTACTGCCGGCCGTGGGTCAGATGTCGAAGACCTCGTCGACCAGGGCCTGCTGCTCCGCCTGGTGGCGCTTGGCCGAACCGACGGCCGGGGAGGAGGAGTGCGGCCGGGAGACCCGGACCAGACGCTCCTTGTGCGGCACATCGGCGCCGACCGCCAGATCGAGGTGGTCGATCAGGTTGAGGGCGATGAACGGCCAGGCACCCTGGTTCGCCGGCTCCTCCTGGGCCCACACGAACTTCTCCGCGCCCGGGAACTTCGCCATCTCCTCCTGGAGCTCCTTGCCCGGCAGCGGGTAGAGCCGCTCCAGCCGGACGATGGCGGTGTCCGTCGCGCCGCGCTTCTCCCGCTCCGCCGCGATGTCGTAGTACACCTTGCCGGAGGTGAAGACGACCTTGCGGACGGCGGCCGGGTCGACGGTGTCGTCGCCGATCACCGGGCGGAAGCCGCCGCTGGTGAACTCCTCGGCCTTCGACGCTGCCGCCTTGAGCCGGAGCATCGACTTCGGGGTGAAGACGACCAGCGGCTTGTGGTGCGGGTTGTGGACCTGCCAGCGCAGCAGGTGGAAGTAGTTCGACGGCAGCGTCGGCATCGCGACCGTCATGCTGTTCTGCGCGCAGATCTGCAGGAAGCGCTCGATCCGGGCCGAGGAGTGGTCCGGGCCCTGGCCCTCGTAGCCGTGCGGCAGCAGCAGGGTGACCCCGGAGGTCTGGCCCCACTTCTGCTCGGCCGAGGAGATGAACTCGTCCACGACGGTCTGGGCGCCGTTGACGAAGTCACCGAACTGCGCCTCCCAGAGCACCAGGGCCTCCGGGCGGGCCAGCGAGTAGCCGTACTCGAAGCCCATCGCCGCGTACTCGCTGAGCAGCGAGTCGTAGACGTTGTACCGGGCCTGGTCCTCGGACAGGTACAGCAGCGGGGTGTAGTCGTCGCCGGTCTCCCGGTCGACGAGCACCGCGTGCCGCTGGCCGAAGGTGCCGCGGCGGGAGTCCTGGCCGGACAGCCGGACCGGGGTGCCCTCCATCAGCAGCGAGCCGATGGCCAGGGTCTCGCCCATCGCCCAGTCGATCGTGCCGTCCTCGACCATCGCCGCGCGGCGCTGCAGCTGCGGCATCAGCCGCGGGTGCACGGTGATCCGCTCGGGGATGGTGACCTGGGACTCGGCGATCCGCTTGACGATCTCCTGGGAGATCCCGGTGGTCACGGCGACCGGGAACTCCGGCTGGGCCTCGGGGATCTCCGCCGGAGCCGGGGCCGACGTGGCCTCCCGGACCTCGGTGAAGACCTTCTCCAGCTGGCCCTGGTAGTCCTGGAGCGCCTGCTCGGCCTCCTCCAGCGTGATGTCGCCCCGGCCGATCAGGGACTCGGTGTAGAGCTTGCGCACCGAGCGCTTCTTGTCGATCAGGTCGTACATCAGCGGCTGGGTGAACTGCGGGTTGTCGGCCTCGTTGTGACCGCGGCGGCGGTAGCAGATGAGGTCGATGACGACGTCCTTGTTGAACGCCTGGCGGAACTCGAAGGCGAGCCGCGCGACGCGGACCACGGCCTCCGGGTCGTCACCGTTCACATGGAAGATCGGCGCCTCGATCATCCGCGCCACGTCGGTGCAGTACATCGACGAGCGCGAGGCGGCCGGGGCGGCGGTGAAGCCGACCTGGTTGTTGATCACGATGTGCACGGTGCCGCCGGTGCGGTAGCCGCGCAGCTGCGACATGTTCAGCGTCTCCGCGACGACGCCCTGGCCCGCGAAGGCCGCGTCGCCGTGGAGCTGGATCGGCAGGACGGTGAAGTCCGTGCCGGCCTTGCCGATGATGTCCTGCTTGGCGCGGGCGACACCCTCGACGACCGGGTCCACGGCCTCCAGGTGGGAGGGGTTGGCGGTGAGCGAGACCTTGATCTGCTCGCCGTCCAGACCGGTGAAGGTGCCCTCGGCGCCCAGGTGGTACTTCACGTCGCCGGAGCCGTGCATCGACTTCGGGTCGAGGTTGCCCTCGAACTCCCGGAAGATCTGCGCGTACGACTTGCCCACGATGTTGGCGAGGACGTTCAGCCGGCCGCGGTGGGCCATGCCGATGACGGCCTCGTCCAGCCGGGACTCCGCCGCCGAGTCGATCACCGCGTCGAGCAGCGGGATGACGGACTCGCCGCCCTCCAGCGAGAAGCGCTTCTGGCCGACGTACTTCGTCTGCAGGAAGGTCTCGAAGGCCTCCGCGGCGTTCAGCCGGCGCAGGATCCGCAGCTGCTCCTCGCGCTCCGGCTTGGTGTGCGGGCGCTCCACGCGGTCCTGGATCCACTTGCGCTGCTTCGGGTCCTGGATGTGCATGAACTCGATGCCGGTGGTGCGGCAGTACGAGTCGCGCAGCACACCGAGGATGTCCCGCAGCTTGAGCATGGACTTGCCGGCGAAGCCGCCGACCGCGAACTCGCGCTCCAGGTCCCACAGGGTGAGGCCGTGCTCGACGATGTCCAGGTCGGGGTGCTTGCGCTGCTTGTACTCCAGCGGGTCGGTGTCGGCCATGACGTGGCCGCGGACCCGGTAGGAGTGGATCAGGTCGAAGACCCGCGCGGCCTTGGTGACGTCGTCGTCGTGGGTGACGTCGATGTCCCGCATCCAGCGGACCGGCTCGTACGGGATCCGCAGCGACTTGAAGATCTCGTCGAAGAAGCCGTTCTCGCCGAGCAGCAGCTGGTTCATGATCCGCAGGAACTCGCCGGAGGCGGCGCCCTGGATCACCCGGTGGTCGTACGTGCTGGTCAGCGTCATGACCTTGGCGACGCCCAGCTTGTTCAGGGTGTCCTGCGAGGTGCCCTGGAACTCGGCCGGGTAGTCCATGGCGCCGACGCCGATGATGAGGCCCTGGCCGGGCATCAGCCGCGGCACGGAGTGCACGGTGCCGATGCCGCCGGGGTTGGTCAGCGACGCGGTGACCCCGGTGAAGTCCTCCATCGTCAGCTTGTTGTTCCGGGCGCGACGGACGATGTCCTCGTACGCCTGCCAGAACTCGAAGAAGTTGAGCGTCTCGGCCTTCTTGATCGCCGCGACGACGAGCTGGCGGTCACCGTTCGGCTTCACCAGGTCGATGGCGAGGCCGAGGTTGACGTGCTCGGGCTTGACCAGCGTCGGCTTGCCGTCCCTCTCCGCGAAGGAGTGGTTCATCGACGGCATCGCCTTCAGCGCCTGCACCATGGCGTAGCCGATGAGGTGCGTGAAGGACACCTTGCCGCCGCGGGCGCGCTTGAGGTGGTTGTTGATGACGATGCGGTTGTCGAACAGCAGCTTCACCGGGACCGCGCGGACGGACGTGGCCGTCGGCAGCTCCAGGGAGGCGTTCATGTTCTTCGCGACGGCCGCGGAGGGGCCGCGGAGCGGCACGAACTCGGCTCCGGACGGCGCCGGGGCGGCGGCCTTGGCGGCGGGCTTCGCGTCGGCGGCCTTCGCGGCCGGCTTGGCGTCCGCGGGCTTGGCCGGCGCGGCGGGCTTCGCCTCGGCGGGCTTGGCGGCGGGCTTCGCCGCCGGGGGAGCGGCCGGCGCGGCCGCGTCCTTGGCTGCGGGGGCGGCGGTGGCGGCCTCCGGCTTCGGCGACGGGACCGGGGCCCCGGGCTTCGCCTGCGGCGGCGCGGCCACCGCGGAACCGGTGTCCTGACCGGGCTTGTAGTCGGCGAAGAAGTCCCACCAGGCTCGGTCGACCGAGTTCGGGTCCTGGAGGTACTGCTGGTAGATCTCGTCGACGAGCCACTCATTGGGACCGAAGGCGGCCGCGGGGTTCTTCCCCTGCCCGTCTTCGTCTGTCGAGATGCTCGAGGTATTGGGGGACTGTGGCGACACGGCGGCAACCGCCCTCTTCCGCTTCCTAAGGTGGTGGACAGCGGAAATAAAGGCTACGCCCCTCCGGCCCGTGGTTGCAGGCCGGGCCGGTCAGTCGTCGCGCAAGTCACACTGATCGGCGGGTTTCGGCGCATGTTTTGGCGGGAAACACCGTGGGTTCGTGCCCGAACGGGTACGCCTGATCACCCGGCGCGGGCGCGACGGCCCGGACGGGGATGCTCCGCGGCGCCGGAACCGGTCGCCGGCGGCGCCCTCGGGGCGGGTGCGGCGGACGGGTCCGCCGAGGCGGATGTCCCGGAGCCGGTGACCGGCCCCGTTCCCTCCACTTCCCGTTCGACCCTACGTCAACCCTGTGTCGTCGCGTAGCCCGGCAGAGTGACCCGGATCCGACAGCCGCGCGGGGATTCGGCCACCCCGATGCTGCCGCCGTGCAGATCCACCGCCCAGCGCGCGATGGCCAGGCCCAGCCCCGTACCGCCGTCGCTGCCCGGCCCGTGCGGGGTGGAGACGCTGCCCCGGTTGAACCGCTCGAAGATCCGGTGCCGCTCGGACGCCGGGATGCCGGGGCCCTCGTCCAGGACCTCCAGGACCAGGCTGCCCGGCCCCTCGGAGCCGCGCCGGGCCCGCAGGGTGACCCGGCCGTGCGGCGGGCTGTGCTTGACGGCGTTGTCGACCAGATTGGCCACCACCTGGTGCAGCCGCTCCGCGTCCGCGTGCGCGGCGAGCTCCGGCGGCGTGACGTCCAGATGCAGATGGACGTCGGCCCGGGCCTGCTTCTGGCCCCGGGCGGCGGCGGCCATACTGGCCTCCTTCAGCACGCCCGAGAGGTAGGGCCACACCTCGAAGCGCCGGGTCCGCAGCGGAACCACGCCGTTGTCCAGCCGGGACAGGTCCAGCAGGGTCTCCACCAGGCGCCCCAGGCGCTCCGTCTGCCGCAGCGCGGTGCGCATCGTCTCCGGATCGGCCTCGGACACCCCGTCGACGACGTTCTCCAGCACCGCCCGCAGGCCCGCTATGGGGGTGCGCAGCTCGTGCGAGACGTTGGCGACCAGTTCCTTGCGGTGCCGGTCCACCGCCTCCAGGTCGGCGGCCATGTGGTTGAAGGTCTCCGCCAGATCGCCCAGCTCGTCCCGGCGCCCCTCGCGGACCCGCCGGGTGTAGTCGCCGCCCGCCATCGCCCGGGCGACCGTCTTCATCTCGTCCAGCGGCGAGGTCAGGCCGTGCGCCACGAACTGCGTGATCAGCATGGTGGCGATGATGGAGAAGATGGTGACGATCCGGAGCTCGGTCGCCGTGTGGATGGAGACGAAGACCAGCAGGGTGGTGATGGTCACCGAGGCGATGACCAGCGCTCCCAGCGCGGCCTTGACCGAGCGGTAGGGGTCCAGCGGCCGCAGCGCCTCCCACAGCCGGTGCAGCGGGCCGGGCCGCGTCGGGTCCGGCGGGCGCCTGTTCACGGGGCCGGGGCGGCCGGGGTCTCGAGCGCGTAGCCCACACCGTGCACGGTGCGGATCCGCTCCGCGCCGATCTTGCGCCGCAGCGCCTTGATGTGACTGTCGACGGTTCTGGTGCCCGAGGCGTCCGCCCAGTCCCACACCTCGGCCAGCAGCTGCTCCCGGGAGAGCACCGCGCGCGGCGTGTTGGCCAGGCACACCAGCAGGTCGAACTCGGTCGGGGTGAGGTGCACGTCCTCGCCCCGGACCCGCACCCGGCGCTGCGCGTGGTCGATCTCCAGCTCGCCGAAGCGCAGGATCCCGGTCCGCGGGGTGGTCGCGGCCTGCGTGGCCCGCTCCACCCGGCGCAGCAGGACGTGCACCCGGGCGGCCAGCTCCCGCATGGAGAAAGGCTTCGTCATGTAGTCGTCCGCGCCGACGCCGAGGCCCACCAGCATGTCGGTCTCGTCGTCGCGGGCGGTGAGCATCAGCACCGGCACCGGCCGCGCCGCCTGCACCCGGCGGCACACCTCCAGCCCGTCGAAGCCGGGCAGCATCACATCGAGGACCAGTAGATCGGGCTGCCAGGCCTCGGCGGTGTCCACGGCGGCGGGGCCGTCCATGGCCGTCTGCACCTGGAATCCCTCGGCGCGCAGCCGGACCGCGATGGCGTCCACGATGGTCGCATCGTCCTCGACCACGAGGATCCGGCGCTGGGCGCCCGGAGTGGGCGTCGCGCCGCCGAGCGCGCCGTTGTGTGTCTGCTCCATCGTCCCTGCCCCTGCGAGGTTTCCCCGTGCCGTACCGGCCCGGTCGCTGCTGGGAGCAGGGTACGGGCAGCGCGCGGGCCTCGGCTACGCAGGGCGAACGGCGAGATGAACGGCGTCCGGGACGCCCCGGGCAACCGGGATCTCTTCGGTCCGTACATCCACGAACCCGGCATTGCGCAACGCGTCCTCGAACGCCGCGGAGGGCTGGGCCGACCACACCGCGAGCACCCCGCCCGGCGTCAGCCGCTCCCGGCAGGCCGCCAGGCCCGCCGGTCCGTAGAGGCCGTCGTTGTCCTCGGTGACCGTCCAGTCGGGGCCGTTGTCGATGTCCAGGCACAGCGCGTCGTACCGGTCGGCGGGCCCGTCGGTGCCGTGCACATGGCCGACGAGGTCGGCACGGAGGATCTCGGTGCGCGGGTCCGCCAGCGCCGGAGCGGAGATCCGCGCCAGGGGCCCCGCGCGGTGCCAGTCGATCACCGCCGGCTCGCGCTCGACGACCCGGATGCGCCCCCAGCGGGGCTCCTCTGCGGCCCTGACCAGGGAGAATCCCACGCCGAGGCCCCCGATGAGCACGGTGGGCGACGGGCGGCCGTCGGGCAGTGCGGCGAGCGCGGCGTCGATCAGCAGCCGTTCGGAGCGCCCGTCGGAGGTGTCCATCAGGAAGCAGCCGTTGGCGATGATCTCGAAGTGGCCGCCGCGCCGCCGCAGCACCACCTCGCCGTACGGGCCCTCCCGGCGGTCGACCGTGACCGGCCCGGAGTCGCCCTCGGTCGGTGTCGTCGGCATCGGCAGGGGCATGGCTGACGGATTCCTCTCGCTGCGGGCTGCTCGGCGCCGGGTGCCCGGACGGGCGGAGTGCCCGCAGCGAGCCTGCTCCCGGCGCCGCGTACGCCGCCGGGTCACCCGGATGCACCCATCAGCGTAGCGAGCGGCCCGGTGCCGCCGGGGGCGGATGATTTCTGGCGCCACCCGGTTGTCCGGAGTGAGGTATCTCATAGACGTGAGGTGCGGGGGCTTCGGCCGGGACCGGACGAGCCCGGCGGACGCGAGCACCCCGCCCGGCCCGGAAGCGGCCCGGACGGGGCGCCGGCTGCCGCGCCGGCCGCCCGCGGACCGGCGGGGGCGGCCGACGGGGTGGCTCTCGGCGGACCGGCGGGGGCGACGGCTGCCGGGGTGGCTCTCGGCGGACCGATGGGGGCGTCGGCTGCCGGGGTGGCCGTCCGCGGACCGGGTGGGGCGGCTGCTGCGGTGGCTGCCGACGCCGGCCGGCACCCCCTTCACCTTCTGCTACGCCCTGGTGCTCACCGGCACCTCGGTCTTCGCCGACCGGGCCGACCCGGACCTGGTCCACCGGCTGCTCCGGGAGTCCAGCACCGACGTCGAGCATCTGGCGCACCACCCGCTGCTGGTCCTCGTCGCCAGCGCGCTGTGGATCGCGGGCCCGGTGCTCTCCCCGTACCCGGTCTGTTTCCTGCTCGTGCTCACCGCGCTGGAACGACGGCTCGGCGCGCCGCGCACCGTGGCCGTCTTCCTCCTCGGTCATGTCCTGGCCACCCTGCTCACCGAAGTGCCGGTCGCCTTCGCGGTCGCCGCCGGCCGGCTGCCGGAGAGCTCGCTCCACCGGCTGGACTACGGCATCAGCTTCGGCGTGCTCGGCGGCCTCGGCGCGCTCGCCGGACTCCTGCGGCCCCGGCTGCGCTGGGCCGTGCTGAGCGTCGCCGGGGTGGCCCTCGCCCAGGACCTGGCCGAACTCGCCAGCCCGCTCAGCAACTGGGGGCACCTGCTGGCCCTGCTGACCGGGGTCGCCTGCTGGCCGGTGGTGCGCGGGTGGGAGGAGGAGCGGAATGCGGCCGGCGCCCGGCCGCCGTGCGGTCCCGGGACGGCGCCGCGGGCGGCCGCGTCCGGCCGGGACGGGGCGGCCCGGTAGGCGCCCGGGTGTCACCCGTTCCCGGCCGCCTCGCCTCGGGCCGGGACCCGTCGGCTCTCGGCCCGCCCTCCACTTTTGCTGATGCCGCCCCGGCCGCAACGGGTGGCCGGGCCGGCGCCGTACCGGGATGCCGCTCGGGGCGGAGCCGGCTTCAGCCGCAGGCGGTCACTGCTGCTCGGCCCGCTCCGTGCGGCGGGGGGACCCCGTGGCGGCCAGCACCAGCCCCACGGCCCACAGAACGGCCGCGGCCACCCCGGCCGGGACGTCGTGGGCCGGCTGGATGGACCAGGCCCAGGCTTCGGGGGTGTTGTTCGGCCCCACGCCGAGGAACAGGGTGGGACCGAACATGCCGAGAGGCAGCAGCCAGGCCAGCCCGCTCCCGAAGAGCCGCGCACTGATCATGCCGAGCCCGAGATAGCCCACGGCGTTGCGCACCGCCGCGGCGAACACCGGCACCGGCGCCCCGGCGGCCAGGGGAAGAGCGCACAGCCCCACCGCCAGCACCAGCAGCGTCAGCAGATGGACCGCCCGGTGGCGGCGCATGGGCTGCGCCGCCGTCCACTCGAGGTCCGCCATCGGGGAGAAGAGCGTGGTCGCGAGGAGCACCGCGTGGGCGATGGGCACCAGCTCCGCCACCGGCACGCTGAAGTCGGACAGGTAGCGCAGCTCGGGCACCGCGAGCCGCTGCCCCACGAACCCGCTCGCCAGCAAGGCCAGGACGAGGCAGATCCCGGCCGCCCGGGGCAGCCCCCGGCTGCGCGCGACGGCGACGGCGGCGTTCACCGCGGGACCGACGGGACGGGCCGGCAGCCGCGGATCCGTGTCGCGGCGCCCTCGATCCAGGCGTCGCGCTCGGCGGACGGTGCCTTGTTGATCCTTTCGAGGGCCTTCCCGAACCGCTCGCCGTAGTACTCGCTCGGCGCGCCGGCCCGGCTGCGCACCGCCGCTTCGAAGAGGAAGGTGTCCGGGTAGCCGCCGATCGACTTCAGGATGTGGGGCTCGCAGCCGCCCGCCGGCTGCGGCAGCGCGGCGCTGAACAGGGAGTCGGCGAGGTCGCTTTCACTTTCGGAGGGGGAGCTCAGCGGCAGCTCCGCGGTGTGGCCCCTCGGCAGGTCCAGACCGGTGGCGTAGAAGGCGCGGTTGAATCCCGAGAGCTTCCCCAGCCCGGAGTCGAGCCGTTTCACCGCCGCGTTCACCCGGGGGAGGAGGTGGCGGTCGTCGGGCCACAGGCATGCCGTGGTGCGCCCGCTGGTGGCGCAGACGGGACGCGCGGGCTGCGGCGCGGGCTTCGCCCAGAAGGAGTCGCGTGCCGGAGGCGGGAGGACGACGAGTGCGGTGCCCGCCGTGGCGGCGACGACGGTCAGGGCGATCAGCGCGGGAGCCTGGCGGCCGAGCGCCGACCGCCTCTTCAGCGCGGGAATCGCGAGCGCGCAGAGGCCCGCGGCCAGACACCAGACGGCGGCGGTGAGCAGTCGGCCGGTGCTGGGCGCGAAGGTGGTGTCCCAGTGCTCGTCGATGGCGGGGAAGAGGTGGTTCAGCCAGTGCTTCGGGGCGAAGGCGAGCCCGACGAAGAGGCCGTACCAGGCGATGCCCACGAAGGGAGCGAGCACCCTGGACGGCAGCAGCGCGCCGAAGGCCACGCCGACGGCGACCTGCAGCCCCAGCATGGAGGCGCCGAGCAGCAGCGGGGTCCACGCCGGTGAGCTGACGTCGCTGATGGCGGCGGTTCGCGAGAAGGCGATGGCCGTGAAGACCGCGTAGGCCAGCAGCGACCACAGCCAGGAGGCGAGCCAGAGCACCAGGTTCCGGGTCCAGCCGCTGCGTGCGGCGGTGTCGGCCCAGTCCAGGGTGCGGTGCCGGTGGTCGCGGCCGGCCCCCCAGGCGGCGACGCCACTCATCACCGAACCCATCACGATCACACCGAAGAGCTGGACGTTCATGCTGGTCTGGGTCCACCAGCCGATCCAGTCGCTCTGGGCCGGATCCTCGGAGGCGAAGTACCAGGCACCGACGGCCGCCATCAGGGCGGCCACCCACTTGGCCTCGCCTCGCCACATCTCGGTCGTCAGAATGCGGTTCACGCCCCCACCGCCTCCGCCCCGGCGAGATGCAGATATCCGGCTTCCACCGATCCGCCGTCCACCTCGGGCGCGTCGTCCGCGCTCCCGTCCCCGTGCGGGAGGGCGCAGAGTTCGGACACCGTGCCGGTGAAGCGGACCGTGCCCTCCAGGAGCACCGCGACCCGGTCGCACACGTGGGCCACGTCCTCGGCGAGATGCGTGCTCATGACGACGGCCGACTGCTCACCGAGTCCCCGGATCAGGCTGCGGAACCCGACGCGCTGGGCGGGGTCGAGTCCGACGGTCGGCTCGTCCAGGAGGACCAGCGCCGGCTTGTTGACCATGGCCTGTGCGATACCGACGCGCCGCAGCATGCCGCCGGAGAGTTCGCCCATCCTGCGGTCGGCATGGCGGTCCATCTGCACGTGCCGCAGCGCCTCCCGGGCGGCCTCGCGGCGGCCGGCCGCGGGGACCTTGCGCAGCCATGCCGCGTACTCGGTGAACTCGAGCACGGTGAAGCGCGGGTAGAAGCCGAAGTGCTGGGGGAGGACACCGATCCGCCGGCGCAGGCGCCGCACCCCGGCGCCCTTCGTCGCCTGCTCCCCGAGCAGGGTCACGGTGCCACCGGCGGGTCTGCGTGCGGTGCTCAGCAGGGAGAGCAGGGTGCTCTTGCCCGCGCCGTTGGGGCCGAGCAGTCCGGTGACGCCGGGTGGGAACTCCAGCGAGACCTGGTCCAGCGCGGTCAGCGAGCCGTAGTGCATCGAGACGTCGGCGACCGCCGCGACCGGCTCGGAGCCGGTCGCGGCGGCGCTGTTGAGAAGTGACACCGCGTTCCTGATCAGTTCTGGGCGTTCACGTAGCCGTAGGCGCGGCTGCCGGGAATGCCGGCCCATGTGGCCTGGGTGTAGTACTTGCTGCTGGTGCTGGTGCCCTTGTACGAGCCACAGCCGTAACCCGAGCGGTAGCTGCGCGAGGTGCTGGCTATCTTCGGGTCGGGGCGGAAGCTGCGGTCCTCATAGATGTACGCGCTGAACGTCCTGGTGTCGTTGACCGGAACGTCGCCGCACGCCTTGGCGTGGCCGCTGCTCTTGCCCTTCCAGCGGTCACCGTCCTCCTTGTTGCCCGCGGTGGCCACGGAGAACGGAAGCCGGCTGCCGCTGATCTCGGCCGCCACGGCGCTCGCCGCGGGAACGGCGAGGGCCAGCACCGCGACGGCTCCGACCATCGCTCGCTTCCGCTTGCTCGGCATGGTCATGCGCATGAATCCCCCTGTTTTGTAAGGCCTGTTGGTCTCGAATGTTCAAGACCTGTTCGGCTCGGACCAATCTATGGGGAAGGGCGACGGATTCGTGGTGAATACATCGATTGTGGTGATGATCACTGTACGGCGTGTTACCTCGCGCCCTCTTGACACGCGCCGCCGCGGTCGCCCTCCCGGCCGGTGTCGCCCGTCGCCCGTCGCCCGTCGCGTGTCGCGTGTCGTCCTGGAGGGTGGATGACGCCGGCCGGGCGGAAGAAGTCGCGCCGCCCGCCGGTTCTCCTGTCCGGCAAGCCCGGCGGTCGATCGCTCACAGCGAACGCCGCCCGGGGAACATCCCGCCCCCTCCCTGCATTGAGTCATTAGCGCTCAACTTGAATGCCTAAGGGGAGATCATGGCTTCGACGTCCACACCGCTCACCCTGCCCGTGCTGCCGCTCGACGACGAGGTCGTGCTGCCCGGAATGGTGGTGCCGCTGGACCTGTCCGACACCGAGGTGCGGGCCGCGGTGGAGGCCGCGCAGGCCGCCGCGCGGTCCGGGGGCGGCAAACCGCAGGTGCTGCTGGTCCCGCGGGTCGACGGCACCTACGCCGGGATCGGCACCCTCGGCGCCGTCGAGCAGGTCGGCCGGCTCTCCGACGGCGACCCCGGCGCGCTCATCCGCGGCGTGAGCCGGGTGCGCGTGGGGGCCGGGACCACCGGGCCCGGCGCCGCCCTCTGGATCGAGGGCACCCGGGTCGAGGAGGTCACTCCCACCGGCCCCGACGGCGAGGGGCTGCCGGGCTCCGTCACCGAGCTGATGAAGGAGTACAAGGCCCTCGCCACCAGCTGGCTGCGCAAGCGCGGCGCCTGGCAGGTCGTGGACCGGGTGCAGCAGATCGACGACGTGTCCCAGCTCGCCGACAACGCCGGCTATTCGCCGTTCCTGACCGTGCGGCAGCGGGTGCAGCTGCTGGAGACCACCGACCCGGTGGCCCGCCTCCGACTGGCCGTCGGCTGGCTCGGCGAGCACCTCGCCGAGCAGGACGTCGCCGAATCCATCGCCAAGGACGTCCAGGAGGGTGTCGACAGGCAGCAGCGGGAGTTCCTGCTGCGGCGCCAGCTGGAGGCCGTCCGCAAGGAGCTCTCCGAGCTGAGCGGCGACCCGGACGACGAGTCCGACGACTACCGGGCCCGGGTCGAGGCCGCCGGCCTCCCGGAGAAGGTGCGCGAAGCGGCCCTCAAGGAGGTCGACAAGCTGGAGCGCTCCTCCGACCAGAGCCCCGAGGGCAGCTGGATCCGCACCTGGCTCGACACCGTGCTGGAACTGCCGTGGAACGAGCGGACCGAGGACGCGTACGACATACCCGGCGCCAAGGCCGTCCTCGACGCCGACCACGCCGGCCTCGACGATGTGAAGGAGCGCATCACCGAGTACCTGGCCGTGCGCAAGCGGCGCACCGACCGCGGGCTGGGCGTCGTCGGCGGCCGCCGCGGCGGTGCCGTCCTCGCCCTCGTCGGCCCTCCGGGGGTCGGAAAGACCTCGCTGGGCGAGAGCGTCGCCCGCGCGATGGGCCGGAAGTTCGTCCGGGTCGCGCTCGGCGGCGTCCGGGACGAGGCGGAGATCCGCGGCCACCGGCGCACCTACGTCGGCGCGCTGCCCGGCCGGATCGTCCGCGCCGTGAAGGAGGCCGGGGCCATGAACCCGGTGGTGCTGCTCGACGAGATCGACAAGGTGGGGTCCGACTTCCGGGGCGACCCGGCCGCCGCCCTGCTCGAAGTCCTCGACCCGGCCCAGAACCACACCTTCCGGGACCACTACCTGGAGGTCGAGCTCGACCTGTCGGACGTCGTCTTCCTGGCCACCGCCAACGTCCTGGAGGCGATCCCGGAGGCGCTGCTCGACCGGATGGAACTGGTCCGGCTGGACGGCTACACCGAGGACGAGAAGGTCGTCATCGCCCGCGACCACCTGCTCCCGCGCCAGCTGGAGCGTGCGGGCCTGGAGCCCGGCGAGGTGGTGCTGGAGGACGAGGCGCTGCGCCGGCTGGCGGGGGAGTACACCCGCGAGGCGGGCGTGCGGAACCTGGAGCGGGCCGTCGCCCGGCTGCTGCGCAAGGTCGCGGCCCGGCACGAGCTCGGCGAGCAGGAACTGCCGCTGACCGTCGGCCCGGACGGCCTGCGGCCGCTCGTCGGACGCCCGCACCACGTGCCGGAGTCCGCCCAGGACCCGGGCGAGCGGCGCACCGCGGTGCCCGGCGTGGCGACCGGACTCGCGGTCACCGGGGCGGGCGGCGACGTCCTCTTCGTCGAGGCCTCGCTCGCCGACCCGGAGACCGGGGGCAGCGGACTGACGCTGACCGGACAGCTCGGTGACGTCATGAAGGAGTCGGCGCAGATCGCGCTCTCCTTCCTGCGCTCGCACGGCGCGGAGCTGGAACTCCCCGTCGGCGACCTGAAGGAGCGGGGCGTGCACCTGCACGTCCCGGCCGGTGCCGTGCCCAAGGACGGGCCGAGCGCGGGCATCACCATGACCACCGCGCTCGCCTCGCTGCTGTCCGGCCGCCGGGTCCGCGACGACGTGGCGATGACCGGCGAGGTGTCGCTGACCGGACGGGTGCTGCCCATCGGCGGCGTGAAGCAGAAGCTGCTGGCCGCGCACCGGGCGGGCGTCACCACCGTGGTGATCCCCAAGCGGAACGAGGCCGACCTCGACGAGGTGCCCGCCGAGATCCTGGAGAAGCTGGACGTCCACCCCGTCTCCGACGTCCGTCAGGTCATGGAGCTGGCCCTGGAGTCCACGGCGGCCCCGGTGCGGGCGGCCGCGTAACGGCTCCGGCGCAGGCGCCACCACCGCGGCGGCCGGGCGGCCCGGGAACACCGGGCCGCCCGGCCGTTCGCGTGCCACCGGCCCGTCCCGCCGCGCGGCCGTTCGTCCGCCTCCGGTCAGCCCCGCCGCCGCACGAGCCGCCCGGCTGTTCGTCTACCTCCGGTTCCGCACCGCCGCCGCACCACAGGCCCGCCCAGGCGCCGTTCCCTGCCCCCAGCAGCGGTCCCAGGCCGGAAGGGGCAGATGACAGTCCCTGCCGCTTCTGAGAAATACTGGGGAGAGCGGCACCAGCCGCCGCCCGGGGAGAACCCCGCAGAGGACAGCCGGAGAGGGTGCTGACGTGCACAACACTGGGGCCGGCGGCCCCGAGGAGACGGCCGGAGCCGACCGCACCGACGGCGGGGACCAGGCCTTTCTCGCGCTGGAAAGGGAGTTGGCGGTCTTCCTGCGCCGCGCCCGGGCCTCCTCCGGCGAGATGGCCCGCGCGGTCCACCCCGACCTCGAACCGGCCGCCTACGGGCTGCTCGTCCGGCTGGAGGACGCCGGAGCGCAGCGGGCCACCGATCTCGCGGGCTACTTCGGCGTCGGCAAGGCCACGATGAGCCGTCAGCTGCGGGCTCTGGAGGACCTCGGTCTGGTCGTCCGGGAGCCGGACCCCGCCGACGGCCGCGCCTCCCTCGTGGCGCTCACCGACGAGGGCCGCACCCGCTTCTCCGCCGTCCGCAAAGCCCGCCGTGCGCGGTACGTCCGGAAGCTCGCCACCTGGGACAGTGGCGAGATCGCGGAACTGGCCAGGTTGCTCAACCGTCTGAACGTGGAAAGCGAAACTGACGAGTAACCACCGACGGGCACCTACCGGGGAGCGCCCCCGCAGTTCCGAAAGGGAGCTCACCATGACGACGGAGACCTCCGCCGAGCGCGAGGCCCTGCCCCAGCCCTTCGACGCCGCCTGCCTGAAGGACCCCTACCCCCTCTACGCCCGCCTCCGCGCCGAGCACCCCGTGCACCGGATCGCCCTCCCCGACGGGTCACCGGTCTGGCTCGTCACCCGCGAGGCGGACGTCCGGGCCGGTCTCGCCGACCCCCGGCTGTCGGTGAACAAGGCCGATTCCGGGGAGGGGTACAAGGGCTTCTCGCTGCCCCCGGCGCTGGACGCCAATCTCCTCAACATCGACCCCGACCACCACCTCCGCCTGCGCCGGCTGATCTCCAAGGGCTTCACACCCCGGTCCGTCGAGGCACTGCGCGAGCGCGTCCAGGCCACCGCCGACCGGCTCGCCGACGGCCTGGCGCAGCGCATCGAGAAGGACGGCTCGGCGGACATCGTCGCCGACTACTCCCTGCCGCTGCCGATGGCCGTCATCGGCGACCTCCTCGGCGTACCCGAAGCGGACCGCCGGCCGTTCGCGGACCGCACGGCGGAGATGTTCACCCCGGAGCATCCTCGCCAGATCGCCGAGGCCGTCGACTTCCTCCACCGCTTTCTGATCGACCTCGTCGCGCTGCGCCGTGCCGAGCCGGACGGCAATCTGCTCTCCGAGCTCATCGCGGTCCGCGACGACGGCGACCGGCTGAGCGAGGACGAACTCGTCTCCCTGGCCTTCCTGATCCTCTTGGGGGGCAGTGAGAACGCGCAGCAT
The DNA here is from genome assembly GCF_040296705.1 of Streptomyces sp. NPDC002055. Taxonomy (NCBI): domain Bacteria; kingdom Bacillati; phylum Actinomycetota; class Actinomycetes; order Kitasatosporales; family Streptomycetaceae; genus Streptomyces; species Streptomyces sp. NPDC002055. Next base: position 105,147 of record NZ_JBEOXS010000022.1, on the reverse strand, counting down.
CTCATCAGCGCCGGGTTGCTGACCCTCTTCGAGCACCCCGAGCAACTCGAAGCCCTCCGGGCCGCCCCCGGCCTGCTGCCCGGGGCGGTCGAGGAGATCCACCGCTTTGCCATGCCGCAGCAGATGGCCGTTCGCCGCTTCCCGCTGGAGACGATGGACGTCGGAGGCGTGGACATCCCGTCCGGCGACACGGTGCTGCTGTGCCTGGCCTCCGCCAACCGCGACCCCGACCGCTACCCGGATCCGGATCGTTTCGACATCCGACGCGAGGACACCGGCCACCTCTCCCTGGGGCACGGCATCCACTACTGCCTCGGGGCGCCCCTGGCCCGCATGGAGGTCGGCATCGCCCTCGACACCCTGCTGCGCCGCTTCCCGGACCTGGCGCCCGCGGCCCCGGTGGACGAACTGCCGTGGCGGACCTCGTTCCGGTCCCGCGCGCTGGTGTCGCTGCCGGTCACGGCCTGACGCCCCCTCGCGCACACCGCACGGAGGCCCGGCAGCCCCTCGCAGGGCCGCCGGGCCTCCGGCCTGCCCAGGGCAGCCCGGCCGACCGGCCATCAGAGCCTGCGGCCGGCCGTCAGAACCCCCGGTGGGCCGGTCGTCGGAACCTCGGCCGGGCCCGCCGTCAGAGCTCCGCGAACACCACCGACGCGTCGTCCCGTGCCTTGCCCCGCGGGTACGTCTCGCCCTCCGGGTCGGCGGCCTCCGCCTCCCGTACCGCGGTGACCAGCGCCCGGGTTCCCGCCCCGCGCAGCACCGAGAGGCACGCCGCCCAGTCCCCCTTGCGGAAGACCTCCGTCCAGCGGGCCGCGCCGTCCGTCAGCGCGGCGAGCGCCCGGACGTCCGACCGCGGCGTGCTGCCGGTCACGGCCAGCCGGGCCACCTCCGGATCGGCGGCGGCGGTGAAGAACCCGCCCGTGGCGTTGCGCAGGGACTCGACGGCGCGGCCGTACTCCGCACGCGCCGCCGCCCGCTCCGCCGAACCGCGCGGCAGGGAGCGCGCGGTGGCGCCCAGCGCCCGTACGGAGTCCGGGAGCCGGTGGAGGCGGTCGTCGAGGACCGGGGTGACGGTGCCGTCCGCCGCTTCGATCAGCAGCACGGAGTCCGACAGCACCAGGTGCTCCACCACGGCGTCGTCCCAGCGCACAGCCACGACAGTGGCCTGCGGAGTGCGGGCGTGAGAAAGGTCACACACCCCGGAGTGAGCGTCCGCGGCGCGCCTGATGGCGTCCGCGAGACAGGATGCCAGCGTCATATCCCGCCGCGAACCGGACAGTTCGAGCAGCGCGCCACCGAGCCGGGCGGTGAACCACGGAACACCGTGCGTGCATCCGGCCTCGTCCTCCGGTGGGGTCACCCCGTCCAGCAGGACGAGTGCACCGCCTCGGCCCGACGCTGGTAGGGCCACCGATGCGTAGTCCTCGTTGGGGTGTTGGGGATCCCCGGGTTCGGTGGTGACGTCGATGCGCATGCGGCCAGTCTGCCGGACGTCCGCATACTTTCGGCCAAACGGCTCTGACCTGCGCGGGAACCGCCCCGGCCGGTGTCCCGGCTGCCGGGATTCCACCGGATTCGACGGGCTCCGGCGTGCTGCGGGCGGGCATCTTGCCAGGCGCCCCCGGTCTTTTCCAACCGGCGCGCGCGGAACGCGTTAGACAGGGTGTCGAGGGAGTTGTTCCTCAACTCTGTCGTGATGTTCACTCGTTCGGGTGGCCAGCCGGGCGATGAACGCCTCGCCCACACCGGTACTGGAATGGTCGATTTGGTACCTCGGGGTGGGGGTGGACGCCCGTTGCGCTCCGCGCACAGCAGGTCAGCCAGTGAACTGTCGTCACCTCGGCCATGGGCGGACGAGTACAGATTGCGAGCACCGGTGCAGAAGATGTGGCCTCGGGGCAGAGATCGTGGACCGAAGGGCACGGAGGGCGGCGGGGCGAACCCCACGCCGCAGCGCACCGCGCGGGTCCGTAACCGTCTGGTCGCGTCGGTCGCCGTGGTGGGCGTCGCCGTCATCGCGGCGGCCGCCCCCGGTATTGCCGGCCCTTCCCATGACCTGACGGAGTCCCAGCGGCTCGTCACCCTGTCGGAGCTGAACGGGCAGGCCGTCGCGCTCGCCCATTCCCTGGCCGACGAGCGGGACGTGATGACGGAGTTCGTCGCGGCCCGCCGCAGCAACTCCTCCGGCGCCGCGGCCGTCTCCGAGACCCGTCGCGCCCGGGTCGACCGTCAGGTGACGGAGATCCGCCCGGACGCCCCGGCCGACCTGCGGCGCGTCCTGGACACCCTGCCCGAGCTGCGCCAGGAGGCGCTCTCCGGCCGGGGCGACGCGCTGCGCACCTTCACCGCGTACAGCGAGGCCGTCCAGGCGCTGCACGGCGTCTCCACCGATCTGGCCCGCCGGACACCGCCGCGCGCCACCGACGGCTCCACCGAGGCGCTGCCCGCCCTCGGCCGCGCCGTCGAACAGGCCTCGGCCACCCGCGCGCTGCTCCTCGGCGCGCTCTCCGGCGGCGGCGGTCAGCCGCAGCTCACCGCCGCCGGCCAGCGTGCCCGGGTGCAGGAGCAGGCGGCGCTCGCCGAGTTCGACCAGACGGCCCCCGAGGCCGCGGCCGACCGCTACGCCAGCACCGTCAACGGCACCGAGGTCGGCACCGCCGAGGCCTATCTGGCCCGGCTCACCGACCAGCCGCGGCTCTCCGCGCAGGACGTCCGGCTCAACCGCAACCGGGTCGACGCAGCCCTGTCCGCCCGGGTCGACCGGATGCGGGCCGCGGAGTCCGCGCTCACCTCCACCGGGACCACCCAGCTCGCCCAGCTGCGCGACGACGACGTCACCGCGCTGGAGATGCGGATCGCGCTGGGCGTGGTCTGCCTGCTGCTCGCGGTCGGCATCAGCATGTCGGCCGCCCGCTCCATGACCCGTCCGCTGTCCGCGCTGCGGCGCGGCGCCCGCCGTGTCGCGGCCGACCCGGTCGCGGAGGAGCCGGTGCGCTACACCGGCCGCAACGACGAGTTCGCGGAGGTCGTCGCGGCCGTCAACGAGCTGCGGGAGGCCGCGGCCCGGCAGCACGGCCGCTCCGAGCAGCTCGGCGACGACCGCGCCCGGCTGGTCGCCGAACGGCAGCGCCTGGCCGACCAGCGGGAGGAACTGCTCGGCAAGCAGAAGGAGCTCACCGAGCTGCTCGCCGGCATCCAGGACCGGATCCACGGCAGCCACGTCAACCTCGCGCTGCGCACCCTCGGCCTGGTCGAGCGGCAGCTCGGCGTGATCGAGGGGCTGGAGGACCGGGAACAGGAGCCGGAGCGGCTGGACACCCTCTTCAAGCTCGACCACCTGGCCACCCGGATGCGGCGGTACAGCGAGAACCTGCTGGTCCTCGCCGGCTCCGAGTACGGCAACGGGCACAGCGGCCCGGTGCCGCTGCTGGACGTGCTGCGGGCCGCCGTCAGCGAGATCGAGCGCTACGAGCGGGTGCGGATCCAGTCCCTCCCGCCGCACGCCCGGATCGCGGGCTTCGCCGCCGACGCGGTCAGCCACCTCGTCGCGGAACTGCTGGAGAACGCCACGGCGTTCTCCCCGCCGGACGCCGACGTCGAGCTCTCCGGCTGGCTGATGGAGAGCGGTGAGGTCATGCTCTCCGTCCAGGACGAGGGCATCGGGATGACCGAGGAGCGGCTGGCGGAGCTGAACGCCCGGCTCGCCGACCCGCATCCGCACGACGCCGCCGGTGCCACCGGCGAGGACCACGCGCTCGGGCTCGGGCTCTACGTGGTGGCCCGGCTCGCGGCCCGGCACGGCGTCCGGGTGCAGCTGCGCGACCAGAAGCAGGGCGGGGTGGCGGCCGTGGTCGTCCTCCCCAAGTCGATACTCCCGACCCGTCCCGCGCCGGCCGCCGCCGGAGGTTCCGCGTCCGGGAAGCCGGGCGGCACCCCCGCGGTGAGCCTGCCGGGCTCGGTCGCGGAGGCCAACTCCAACGCGCTGCCGCGCCGTACGGCCGTCCTGCCCGCGGCCCGGTCCGCGGCGGACGCCGGGCCGCAGGAGCCCGCGGCCCCGGCGCCTGACGCACAGCAGTCCCCGGAGGCGCCCGGCGGGACCGTTCCGGAGCCGGCCGCGGTAGCGCCGTCCGGCCCGGACCCGGACGGCGCCCCGACGGGCGAGACCCCGCTGCCGGACCCGCTCACGCTGTCCCCGGCGGCGCCGCAGCCGTCGGAGACCGAGCGGCCGGCACAGGAGGAGCCCCGGGAGCCCGGTGCCCCGTCGCTGGCCCTGACCTCCGACGACCCGCTGGTGGCGGCGGCCGAACGGGCCGTCGCGGAAGCGCAGTCGGAGCCGCAGCCGGCCGGCCGGACCGCCCCGGAGGCCCCGTACGCCGCCGGGTCCGATGAGCACGCCCGCACCGAGGACGAAGGGACGACCGGGCGGCTCGACCAGCCGACCCAGTCGATCCGGGTGCCGCAGCAGGCCGACCCGGCGGACGCCGCGCAGGCGGCGCACGCTCCGGCGGCCGGCGACGCGAGCCGGGACTCCGGCCCGCGGGCGGCCCAGTGGGAGCGGGTCGACGGCCCGGCCGGGGCGACCCCGGCCGCGGAGCCGGTACAGGACGCCGCGGAGTCTGCGCAGCAGCCGTCCGCGGAGGGGGAAGAGCCCGGGGAGCGGGCACCGAAGTGGGAGCGCGTCACGGACAAGGGGCTGCCCAAGCGGACGCCGAAGACCGTGGCGCCCACGGGACCCAAGCGGGAGCGCAAGGGTTCCGTCGACGCCGATGCCCTGCGCCGCAGGCTCGGTGGATTCCAGCAGGGCAGCCGTGATGGCCGACGCGACGCCGAGGCCGAGACCGTGGAACGAACCGGACAGCACCAGACGGGGGCACAGGACGACGGTGGCACAGTCGAGGAGGCACGCGGTTGAACGCGTATACCAAGGCCGGCCCGGGGCACCGGGCGACGGGTCACGGCGGGAGCAACGAGGCTCGTAACCTGCACTGGCTGCTGAGCAATCTGGTCGACGAGGTACCCGGCGTCCACGCGGTCGCGGTCGTCTCGTCCGACGGTCTGCTGCTGCTCGCCTCCGACCCGGGGCTCGCGGCGCAGCGGACGGGCGAGCAGCGCGAAGGCCCCCGGGGGTCGAGCGCCGACCTCGCCACCATCGTGTCCGGTCTCGGCGCCCTCACCACCGGCGCCGCCCGGCTGATGGACGCCGGCGGCGTCAAGCAGACCATGGTCGCGATGGACGAGGGCAGCCTCTTCGTCATGTCGATCAGCGACGGCTCGCTGCTCGGTGTGCACGCCACCCCGGACTGCGACATGAGCGTGGTCGCCTACCACATGGCCCTGTTCGTCGGCCGTGCCGGCCACGTGCTCACCCCCGAACTCCGCAGCGAACTGCGCAAGTCCATGGAGAGGGACCAGTGACCTCCTCGCCCAAGTTGCCCACCCGAGGCGGGGACCGCAAACCCGCCCGTGTCCGTCCCTACTCGCTGACCGGTGGCCGCACCCGGTTCGGCCATGTGCTGCTCGTCGAGACCTTCGTGGCGGCCCTCGACGCCCCCGAGGAGCGGCGGGAACTCACCTCCGGCGGGTGGGCCGACCGCGTCATGCCGGAAATGCGGATGATCGTCGAGCTGTGCCGCCGCATGCGGTCGGTCGCCGAGATCTCCGCGCTGCTGAGCATGCCGCTGGGCGTGGTCCGCGTGCTGCTCAGCGACTTGGCCGACCAGGGAAAGATCCGCGTCTACGGCTCCGGGAACGACACCGGCCGGCCCGACCGCGCGCTGCTCGAAAGGGTGCTCAGTGGACTTCGCAGGCTCTGACGCCAGCACCATGACCGCGGGCGGGGCCACCGAAGAGGGTCTGCAGAGCTGGCAGACGGACCACACCCGGGCCCCCATCGCCACCAAGATCGTGGTGGCCGGCGGCTTCGGCGTCGGCAAGACGACCTTCGTCGGCTCGGTCTCGGAGATCACTCCGCTCACCACCGAGGCGGTGATGACGCAGGCCAGTGAAGACATCGACGACCTCACCGCGACCCCGGACAAGGGCACGACGACGGTCGCCATGGACTTCGGCCGGATCACGCTCGACCAGGACCTGGTGCTCTACCTCTTCGGCACGCCCGGCCAGCAGCGCTTCTGGTTCATGTGGGACGACCTGGTGCGCGGGGCGATCGGAGCCGTCGTGCTGGCCGACACCCGCAGGCTGGACGACTCCTTCCCGGCCCTCGACTACTTCGAGAGCTGCGGGTTCCCGTACGTCGTCGCGGTCAACCACTTCGAGGGCACTCCCGAGTACGAAGTGGCGGATGTACGCGAGGCGTTGTCCGTTCCGGCGCACGTGCCGGTGGTGATCATGGACGCGCGGAAGCGGATCACCGTCGTCGAATCGCTGTTGCAGCTGGTGGGCCACGCCCTTGACGTCACTGCTCAGTGACGTAGCCTCGGCCCCGCTGTTCCGGAACGCAGCGTTCCTTTTTATGTGTTGAGAGAGAGCCCAGTCATGCGGAAGATACTCGTCGTGGGGGCCGGCCAGTCCGGTCTCCAACTCGCCTTGGGCCTGCAGTCGCAGGGGTACGAGGTCACCCTGATGTCGAACCGCACGGCGGACGAGATACGCACCGGGCGCGTGATGTCCACCCAGTGCATGTTCCACACCGCGCTCCAGCACGAGCGCGATCTCCAGATCAACTTCTGGGAGAGCCAGGCCCCGCGGATCGAGGGGCTCGGCGTCTCCGTGGCCAACCCCGAGCCGCCGGCCGAGGGCGAGAGCCGCGGGCGGATCATCGACTGGCTGGGTTCGCTCGACGGCTACGCGCAGTCCGTCGACCAGCGGGTGAAGATGGCCGGCTGGATGGAGACCTTCGCGCAGCGCGGCGGCCAGCTGGTCATCCACGGCGCCGCCGTCTCCGACCTCGACTTCTTCTCCCGCCGCTACGACCTGGTGCTGGTCACCGCCGGCAAGGGCGAGCTGGTCTCGATGTTCGGCCGCGACGCCGACCGCTCCCCGTACGACACCCCGCAGCGCGCGCTGGCCGTCTCCTACGTGCACGGTCTGGGCCCGCGCCCGGAGCACCCGGAGACCGACGCCGTCCGCTGCAACCTGGTGCCGGGCGTCGGCGAGCTGTTCATCATGCCCACCTACACCACCTCCGGCCGGGCCGACATCCTCTTCTGGGAGGGCATCCCCGGCGGGCCGCTCGACGCGTTCCAGGGCGTCAAGGACCCCAACGAGCACCTGGCGCTGACCCTGGAGCTGATGGAGAAGTTCACTCCCTGGGAGTACGCCCGCGCCACCAAGGTCGAGCTGACGGACGCCAACGGCACGCTCGCCGGACGGTACGCCCCCACGGTGCGCAACCCGGTCGGCCGGCTGCCCGGCGGCGGGCTCGCGCTGGGCGTGGCCGACGTGGTCGTCGCCAACGACCCGATCACCGGCCAGGGTTCCAACTCGGCGTCGAAGTGCGCCGCCGCCTACCTGGCGAGCATCGTCGAGCACGGCGACAAGCCGTTCGACGAGGAGTGGATGCAGGCCACCTTCGACCGCTACTGGGACACCGCCCAGCACGTCACCAAGTGGACCAACGCGATGCTGGCCCCGCCGCCGGAGCACATCCTGAACCTGATCGGTGCCGCCGGCCAGCTCCAGCCGGTCGCCGACCGCTTCGCCAACGGCTTCAACGACCCGGCCGACTTCGAGAACTTCTTCTACGAGCCGGAGAAGACGGCGGCGTACCTGGAGTCGGTCGCCGGAGCCTGACGGGCCCCTGACCGGCAGTCCGTCAGCCGTCGGTGGCCGTGGCAGCCGTCGGACGGGCCCACGCACCGGGCGCCCCGTGTCCCTCTCTCAGGTGACGCGGGGCGCCCGGTGGCCATTCCTGGTGGGGCCCGGGCAGGGCCCTCGCCCGGAACCACCCGGCACCCACGGAGCGCCCGGAACCACCCGGCATCCTACGAAAGCGCCCGGAACCGCCCGGGACGGCCCGCCGCGGATCACGCCTCCCGCTGCTCCGGAGCCCCGGAGTACCCCGTGTCGTCCCCGTCCATCGCGCCCTCGGGGAGCTCCGGCGGGACGTAGCGCGTCAGCGACGGCTCGCCGTCGTCCGGCCGGACCACCCCCAGCAGGGGATTGGCCGCCAGCGGCGAGACCTTCACATCCGCGCCCGGCCGCGGGGCGTGCACCACCCTGCCCTCGCCGATGTACAGGGCCACATGTGTCGCCTCCGGGAAGTACACCACCAGGTCACCGGGCCGGACGTCCCGCAGCGGCACCCGCCGCAACTGCTTCCACTGCTGCTGGCTGGTCCGCGGGACCGGCCGCCCCGCCCGGGTCCACGCCTGCTGGGTGAGCCCGGAGCAGTCGAAGGAGTCCGGCCCCTCCGCGCCCCAGGCGTACGGCCGGCCGATCTGCCCGACCGCGTACCGCACGGCCCGGTCGCCCGCCCGGGACGGCGGGCGCTCCGCATCCAGTGCGCCGGACCCCATCAGGGCCCGCTGGGCGGTGCCGGTGTCCTCCTGCTCCAGCCGGCCCAGCTCCGCCAACTGCTCCGCGGACAGCGAGGCGAGCATCCGCTCCACCTCGTCGAGCCGGCGCTGCGCGGTGTCCCGCTGCTCCACGCTGCGCCGCGCCAGCGCCTGCTGCCGCTCCAGCGCCGTCCGCGCCTCGCGCGCCAGACCGGCGAGCCGGCGCTCGCCCCGGGCCAGCCGGACCAGCGCTTCGGCGCGTTCGTCCGCCGCCCGCCGGAGCAGGTGGTCCTCGTCGAGGAAGGTCTGCGGCCGGCGGCTCAGCAGCAGCCGGAGATAGGGGGAGAGCTCGGCGGTGGACCCCTGGTACTGGTCCCGGACCAGGCGGACCGCGGCGCCCTGCCCCTTGGCCAGCTTCGTCCGGGCGATGGCCAGCCGGCCGTTGAGCCGGATGACCTCGGCCCGCTGCCGCCGGAACCGTTCCTCGGTGGCGTTGTACGCCTCGCCGGCTTCCTCGGCCTTCCGGTAGTAGGTCTGAAGCTGCGTCAGCAGCTCCCGGACGGGCGGGTCGGCGGGGGCGGCGCCGGCGAGCGGCGGCGGGGCCGACACCGCGAGCGCGGTTCCGGCGACCACCGCCGCCGTACGGACCGAGCGTGCGAACCGTCCTGACACGAAACTCACCTCGGGTGCATCAGAGAGCTGGGCGGATTTGCCCGGTCTTCTGACACTATTTCAGAGATGGTCGTATTGTCGGGATCTATGGTCGGTGCCGGGCGAACCGGCCACGCATGGACCATGCCGCGGCTCCCGCCGCACCGCTCCGGGGGCCGGTCCCGGCCGTTGTGCCGGACGGGCCGCGAGCGCGGCCGGTGTCACCGGCCGGGCTTCGACCAGGGCCACTTCGGACCGCCCGCCGGCCGGCCCTCCGGCGCGTAGCGGTACTTCCACCCGCGCTGGATCCCCAGCCTGGTGTGCCCGGCCGGCTCCCGCAGGTAGACGTGGACCGCCGGCTCGCCGCCCTCCGGACCGGGCACCGGAACCTCGTACACCTTGGGCGGATGGCCGGTCATCCCCAGGAGCACCGGCAGGACCCTGCCGTCCAGCGGGCCGCCGACAAAGAGTGTGTCCTCGCTTCTCACCGCACCATCTTCACCCGGCGGGCCCGGGCGGCGCCCGCCCGGGCCCGCCGTCACCCGGTGTGCCCGGTACCGCCCGCCGGGAAGCCGCCGTCCAGCAGATGGGCCGCCTCGCTCACCAGTGGTACGACCCGCCGGGCCAGGGACCCCGCCGGTCCGTCCGCCCGCTCCAGCGCCAGCGCGGCCACCGTCACCCGCGCGGTCTGTGGGTCGCCGGCCGCGGTGGCGGTGAGCAGGGCGACGAAGTGGTCGACCAGCCAGTCCCGCAGCTCGCCGGCGGACGGCCGGCGGCCCCGGGGCGCCCCGGCGGTCTCGTCCAGCCAGATCAGGGAGGCGGCCTCCACCGCGGTGATCCAGGTGCGGACCATCATCCGCAGCCGCGGCCCGGGGTCCGGCACGGACATGTGCAGCAGGATCTGCTCGGCCGCCGCCCGCCGGACCTCGTCGACGATCGCGCCGGTACGGGAGGTCTCGGCGACGCTGCCGCCCTGCAGCAGGGCCGTGAAACCCGCGTCGTGCTCGTCGACGAAGGCCAGATAGCGGTCGAGGGCGCGGCACAGCCGGACCGTCAGCGAGCCGGTCTGCGGCTCGGCGAAGCACTGCTCCAGCTCGTCGGCGGCGCTGCGCAGCGCCGCCTCGTACAACTGCTGCTTGCCGCCCGGGAAGTACCGGTAGACCAGGGGCCGGGAGACCTCCGCGGCATGGGCGACGTCGTCCAGCGAGACGTCCTCCGGGGCGTGGCGGGCGAAGAGTTCCAGCGCCGCGGTGAGCAGCTGGGCGCGGCGCTGCTCGACGCTCATCCTGCGGTAGGCGACGTCGTGCCCTCCGCCGCGGGAGCGGGTCGGCCGTTCCGTGGGGGCGGTTCCGCTGCCTGTCATGTACCGCAGCGTAACCGCCGTGCCACGGGGGCGAGCAGGGCGCGTGGACGGCCGGGAGGCGGCGGTGCCGGACGGCGGGGAGGCTGCGGCGCCCCGGCCCGGTCCCGGTGGAACGGGCCGCGGGCCCGGCGCGATCCACCGGGCAGGCAGGCCCTACGCCAGCAGCCCGGAGCTGCGCCACAGCCGGCGGCCCACGCCCTGCAGCACGCCGATGTCGTCGAGGAAGTCGGTCAGCCGCCGGGCCCCGGTCCGCATCACCTCGCGGCGGTGGCCGCTGGCCTGCACCTGCGCCACGGCCACCCGCCGGTCCAGGCCGACGTCGGTGTAGACCTGCGGATTGACGAAGGCGAGCGAGAACACCCGCGCGGCCTCGCCCGAGCTGATCCGGGTCAGCTCGGCCTCCCACCGCGGGCAGGACACCATCTGGCGGCGCAGCTCCTCGCGCGCGTAGCGGACATGGCGGGCCTCCTCCACCACATGGATGCGGGTGACGCCGCGGATCAGCGGCTGGATCCGCTCGTCCGGGAAGGTCAGCCGCTGCATGTAGTCGAGAATCTCCTCGCCGAGCAGGGTGGCGGCGAACGAACCGGGCGTCGTGGAGACCGTCTTGAGGATCCGGGCGAGGTTGTGGTGCAGCCGGGACACCGGGTAGACGGGGGTGCCGCCCTTGCGGATCAGCCGGGCGAACATCATCGAGTGCCGGCACTCGTCGGCGATCTCGGTGAGCGCGTAGCGGACGTGCGCGCTGGTCACGGGCTTGTCGTAGATGTGCCGGACGAGCAGCTGCATCAGGATGATCTCGAACCAGATGCCGAGCGAGGCGAGCGAGGCGGCCTCGTGCCGGGCCAGGTCCCTGCGCTGCTCCTCGGACATCCGGCGCCACAGCGGGGTGTCGTAGAGCGAGACGAGCTCCGGGGGCCAGAACCACTTGTCGTCCTCGAACGGGGCGTCCCAGTCGAGTTCGGTGTCCGGGTCGAAGGAGTGCTTCGCGGAGGAGTCGAGCAGCCGCTGGGCGACCTGCTCCCGGTCGCGGAGCGGCCCGAGCGCGTCCCGGAGGGCGGAGGGCCGGGCCGCGACGCTGTCCGGTGGGGTCGTCATCGCTGGAACACCTCGCTGATCGGCGTTTCGGGCCCGGGGAGGGCCACGGACGCACCCCGCGATCGTTCCTCAACTCCCATACAAACATGAGCAGTTGATCGCTACGGGCGCGACGGAACAGGCTTTCGGAGTACGGCCCTCCGAAAGCCTGCCCCTTATGAGACTTCCTGTCAGCAAGGCCGTCAATCCCTTGCGCCCGACTTGTTGACCGTTGGGTAACCGGCGTGTGAGCCTGCCAACCATCCGCCCCTGTACGGGTGTCGTGAAGGCAAGGAGGCGTCCATGACGACGCATGAGCTCTACGCGCAGAATCCCGGGGATGGTCAATGGCAGGTGCCCGCATCCGGCGCCGCCCGCTTCAACTGGGACTACGACGACGGCCGCGACCGGCTCCTGGCCCTCTACCAGAAGGGCAAGGACAAACAGTGGGACGGCGCCAAACGGATCGACTGGGACCTGGAGGTCGACCCGTACGACCCGCTCGGCACCCCCGACGAGTCCATGGCCCTGTACGGCACCCGCTACTGGGACCGGATGACCGAGCGCGACCGCAGCGAGCTGCGCAGGCACTACGCCTCCTGGCAGTTCAGCCAGTTCCTGCACGGTGAACAGGGCGCGATGATCTGCGCGGCGCGGATCGTGGAGTCCGTCCCCGACCTCGACGCGAAGTTCTACTCCGCGACCCAGACCATGGACGAGGCCCGGCACGCCGAGATCTACGGCCGCTTCCTGCACGAGAAGGTCGGGATGCTCTACCCGATCAACGACAACCTCCAGGCCCTGCTCGGCGACACCCTCCGGGACTCCCGCTGGGACATGCCGTACCTGGGCATGCAGGTGCTCATCGAGGGCCTGGCCCTGGCCGCCTTCGGCATGATCCGGGACACCACCGACAAGCCGCTGCCGCAACAGATCCTCGCCTACGTCATGCAGGACGAGGCCCGGCACGTGGCCTTCGGGCGGATGGCGCTGCGCGACTACTACCGGCAGCTGAGCGATGCCGAACTCCGGGAACGCGAGGAGTTCGTGATCGAGGGCTGCTATCTGATGCGCGACCGGCTGCGCGGCACGGAGGTGCTGGAGAACTTCGGCATCCCGGCGCAGGAGGCCGCCGAGTTCACCGAGCAGTCCGAATTCCTGCACCTCTTCCGGAAGCTGCTCTTCAGCCGGATCGTGCCCTGCGTCAAGGACATCGGCCTGTGGGGCGAACGGCTCCAGCGGGCCTACCTCGACATGGGCGTGTTCGACCTGGGCGACTCCAGCCTCGATCTGCTGATGGCCCAGGACGAGGAGCTGGCCGACCGGCTCGACGCGCAGCGGTTCGCCGCGGAGGAGGAGGCCCGCGCGGCGGAGGTGACGGACGCCATCGCCGCGGGGGCCACCGCGGCGGACGGCTGATTCCCGGGGCCCGGGGCCCGGGCCCCGGGGAGCGCGGTGGCGGGACCGGCCGTGGCCCGCGTGGCCGGAGGGGCGGGCGGTCGACGAGTACCTCCCGCGCCCTGATCCGTCCGCGGCCTGATCCGTCCGGGGCCGGCAGCCTTCGCGTGCCCGCCCCGGCTCAGTCCAGCGCGGCCCGCATCACCTCCCGGGCGATCGGGGCCGCGCTGCCGCCGCCGCTGATGTCCGCCCGGTCCGCCTCCGCGTCCTCGATGACGACCGCCACGGCGACCGCCGGCTTCGCCGCGCCCTCGGCGCGGGCCCAGGAGATGAACCAGGCATAGGGCGTACCGGAGTTGTCGACCCCGTGCTGCGCGGTGCCCGTCTTGCCGCCGACCTCCGCGCCGTCGATCGAGGCCTGGGTGCCGGTGCCGTCGGTGACCACCGCGACCATCAGCTCCCGGAGCCGGTCCGCGGTGTCCCGGCTCATCGCCCGCCGGTAGGTCCGGGGGCGGTGCGTGGAGACCGTCCGGCCGTTCGCGGCGGTCACCTTCCGGACCAGCGCCGGGCGCTCGATCACCCCGCGGTTGGCCACCGCCGCCGCGACCATGGCCATCTCCAGCGGGGTCGCCCGGGTGTCGTACTGCCCGATCGAGGAGAGGGCGAGCTGAGCCCGGTCCATCGAGGTGTCGAAGGTGCTCTCCGCCACCCGCACCGGGATCCGCACGTCCCTGTCGTTGAAGCCGAAGCTCTCCGCGGCGTCCACCATGCCGCGCAGCCCCACGTCCACCCCGAGCCGCGCGAAGACGGTGTTGCAGGACACCTCGAAGGCGTGCTGCAGGGTGGCGTTCTCGCAGCCGGAGGCCTCGTTGGTGAGCCGGGTGCTCGAGTTCGGCAGCCGGTAGGGGTCCGCGGTGTCCGTGGGGTCCCGCACCTCGTCGACCACGCCCGCGTCCAGCGCCGCCGCCGCGGTCACCACCTTGAACGTGGAGCCCGGCGGATAGGTCTGCCGCAGCGCCCGGTTGAGCATGGGGCGCGCCGGGCTCGTGGTCAGCCGCTGCCAGGCCGCGGTCACGGACGCGCCGGTGCCCGCCAGCGTCCCCGGGTCGTACGACGGCGAGCTGACCAGGGCGAGGATCCGGCCGGTGGCCGGCTCCAGGGCGACCACCGCGCCCCGCCGGCCGTTCAGCCCCTGGTGGGCGGCGCGCTGCACACCGGCGTCGAGGGTGGTGTGCACATCGCCGCCGGGCTGCCGCTTGCGGATGAGGTCGTTCCACAGCGGCACCCGGGCGAGCCGGGAGTCGGTGCCGGAGAGCAGGTCGTCCTCGGTGCCCTCCAGCAGCGTGGTGCCGTACGTCTGCGAGGCGTAGCCGGTGACCGGGGCGTAGAGCGGGCCGTCGGAGTACCGGCGTTCATAACGCAGCCGCTCATGGGTGTCGGCCGAGCCGGTGACGGGGGTGCCGCCGACGAGGATGTCGCCCCGCGGCCGGTCGTACCGCGCGATGGCGAGACGGCGGTTGGCCTGGTTGTGGTCGTAGCCGTCCGCCTCCAGGACCTGGACCCGGGAGGCGTTGAGGAGCAGCGCGACCAGGAGCAGCAGGCTGAAGGCGGCGACATGCCGGGTGCAGCGGATCATGGCCGGTCCTCCCCGGGGTTCTCCGGGGCGTCGGGCGCCACGGAGGCGATGACACCGGTGTCGGCGGTCGTCGGGCGGGGCCGCCGGGCGGCGTTGCTGAGCACGATGAGCAGCGCCACGATGATCCAGTTGGTGACGACGGACGAGCCGCCCTGCGCGAGGAACGGCATCGCCATGCCGGTGAGCGGGATCAGCCCGGTCACCCCGCCCGCGATGACGAACACCTGGAGCGCGATGATCGCGGCGAGCCCGACCGCGAGCAGCCGTCCGAACGGATCGCGCAGCGCGAGCGCCGCCCGGTAGCCGCGGGCCACCAGCAGGGCGTAGAGCAGGAAGATCGCGGTGAGTCCCCAGAGCCCGAGCTCCTCGCCCGCGGTGGCGAGGATGAAGTCGGACTTGGCGGCGAAGCTGATCAGTATGGAGTGGCCCTGCCCGAGTCCGGTGCCCAGCATCCCGCCCGCGGCGAAGGCGAACAGCGACTCGGCGAGCTGACCGGTGCCGCGACCGGCCTCGATGCTGGCGAAAGGGTTCAGCCAGGCCTCGACGCGGCTGTGCACATGCGGTTCCAGGGAGCCGACGACGAACGCGCCCACCGCCGCCAGCAGCAGCCCCACGGCGATCCAGCCGGTCCGGCCGGTGGCCACGTACAGCATGATCACGAACAGTCCGAAGAACAGCAGCGAGGTGCCCAGGTCGCGTTCGAGGACCAGGACGCAGACGCTGACCAGCCAGATCGCCACGACCGGTCCCAGCACCCGGCCGGTGGGCAGCTGGAGCTTCCGGATGCGGCGGCCGGTGTACGCCAGGGCGTGCCGGTTCGCGGCGAGATAGGTGGCGAAGAAGACCGCGAGCAGGATCTTGGCGAATTCGCCGGGCTGGAACGACAGGCCCCCGATCCGGACCCAGATCTTGGCGCCGTTGGTGTCCGGGAAGAAGATCGGCACGGTCATCAGGACCAGGGCCGCGGCCACGCTCAGATAGGCGTAGCGCTGGAGCACCCGGTAGTCCCGCAGCAGCAGGACGACGGCGATGAAGAAGCCGACGCCGAGTGCGGACCAGACGAGCTGGGTGGGGGCGGCGTGGTTCTCGGGGGTCTCCAGGTCGAGCCGGTAGATGAAGACCAGGCCGAGGCCGTTGAGCAGAACGCCGATCGGCAGCAGCAGCGGGTCGGCGAAGGGGGCCCGTAACCGGACGGTCAGATGGGCGACCAGGGCGAGAACGCCCAGCCCGGCGCCGTAACCGGCCGCGCCCCGTGGCACGGAGTCGTGCCGGGCGAGTCCCACCTCGATGTAGCCGAGGACGGGGATGAGCACGGCGCCGACCAGCAGGGCGAGTTCGACCCCCCGCCGCTGGGGGAGGCGCAGAGCCGGCGGGGGCGCGTCCGCTCTCGTTGCGGTCATGCCAGGAAACGTACCAAGCGGTAACGCCCAAGTCCGGCATGCCTGCCTTGCGTGGCTGTGCCGATGAGGGGAGTCCCGGTGCTCGGTGGGTGTCGGGGCGGGGCCTCATCGGGAGGCTCGCCGCGATGCGGTGCCCTCCCGGCGCGGGACGCCGGGATGGCACCGTCGGCGCTCCGGTGGTGTCGGCGCTCCGGTGGTGGGGCGTCAGCACCAGGCCGGGGCGGGTCCGATGTTCTCGATGTAGCGCGCGGAGGCCCAGGCCCACTTGCCGTTCTCCAGCAGGTACCAGCGGGGGTTGCCGGCCACGTCGTCGCTGTTGACCTTGCAGCTGATCCGGACGACCGTGCCATGCGGGAGCTGTCCGACGATCCGGGCGTGGAGGCTCGGGGCGTCCCGCAGGATCAGGCCGGACCGGGCGGTGACCCGGCCTCGGTACGGGGCGCGGTGGTCCCGGCCGTCGGAGCGCTGGTCGCTGCTGTCGAAGCGGCTGTCGGAACGGCTGTCGGAACGGGGGTCGCCGCTGGAGTTGCCGCTGTCCGAGCGGAAGCCTTCGCTGTCGGAGCGCGGGTCCGTGCCGTCGGGGCCGGAGTCGGCCACGGCCGGACCGATGGCGGTGAGGGTGGCGAGGGTGCCGGTGGCGGCGGCGACGGCGAGCCTGCGGAGCTTCGACTGCAGCATCGTGGTCCTCCTCGGCGAGGGGTGTCCCGCATGGGGATGTCCGGCAGGGGGTGTCCGGCAGGGGGTGTCCGGCGGGGAGATGTCCGGCAGGGGGGATCGAGGGGCGCCGGGTGTCGGGTGCCGGCGCGACGGGCCGGGCGTGCGCCCCGGACGGGCCTCACCCCGGTCTCTCCGGCGGAGAGTCGGACCGGGTGTGAAGGCGGAGGAGCGGCCGACCCGCGGACACAACGCTAAATCGGACACCTGTCGTGCGCAACTTGTCACGATGAGTGATCGTTGCTGGTGGGGAGTGATCAGGGGTGCGGTTCAGGGATGCGGGCGGTCCGTCGCCGTCAGGGGGTGGAATTCTCCAGGAGGCCGGCCTTGCGCTGGAGTGAGCCGAGCACGCTCGCCGGGTCGCCGTTTCGTTCCACGGTGCTGCCGATCGAATTCTTGACTGTGCGCACCGTCGCCCCCCACGACCTCTTGCCGACCGGATAGAACTTCGCCCCCGGCAACTGGTCCAGGAACGGGCGTACTTTCCTTTGTGCGGGGTCCGAACGCATGCTGTCGGAGGCGGAGTTGGTCACCGGCAGCAGGTTGTACTCGCCGGTGAACTTCAGCACGTTCTTCTCCTCGTAGACGAAGTCGAGGAATGCTCCGATTTCCTTGCGGTGGCCGTTCCGCTTGAAAGCCATGATCCAGTCGGCGACCCCGGTCGTCGCCTTCGACGGGCCCTCTTTTCCGGGCAGCGGAGCCGTGCCGTACCGGATGCCGTTCTCCTGGGCGAGCTGCATCAGCGTCGGATGGCCGTTGACCATCGCGACGTCCCCCCGGGTGAAGGCGTCGAACGCGGCCCGCCGGTCGGTGCGGGAAGGGGACTTGTTGGTGAGCCCGGCGCCGACGAGTTCGTCCCGCAGCCAGGTGAACGTCTCGATGTTTTCCGGGGAGTCGATGGTGTAGCTGCCGACCCCGTCGGTGTAGCCGCCACCGCCGCTGAGCATCCAGTTCAACGTCTCCGCCTGCGCTTCCTCCCTGCCCAGCGGGAGCGCGTACGGCACCTGCACACCGGCCCGCCGCAGCGCGAGGGCGTCCGACCGCAGTTCGTCCCAGGTCTCCGGCGGGTCCTGGATTCCCGCCTTCGCCAGGAGGTCCTTGTTGTAGAAGAGCACGCGGGTGCTGGCGACGAACGGCATGCCGTACTGCATGCGACGGACCTGTCCCGCTTCGGCGAGAGCGGGGAGGAACGCGGCCTGGGTGGGAATGGAGAGCAGCTGGTCCGCCGGGTAGAGCTTGCCCTGGGCCGCGTAATCGGCGTACGAGCCGGTCTGTGCGATGTCGGGGGCCTTGCCCGCTTTCACCAGGGCATCGACCTTCTGGTCGATCGTGTTCCAGTTGTACACGTCGACGTCCACGGTGATGCCGGGGTGCCGGAACTCGAATTCACCGGCCAGCCGGTCCCAGTAGCGCTTCGAGCTGTTGCCGGGGCGGTCCCCGTAGTCGGCCGCCACCAGTTTGAGCGTCACGTCGCCGGATCCGACGGAACTTCCGCCGCATGCCGTCAGTGTGCACAGCAGGGACGTCGCGACCCCTGCCGCGACAAAACCAGAGAATCGCCGCCGCACTGCCTTTACCGCCCTCTGTTGTGCATGGTTGTGCATGCCCGCTCTGTCGCGTCGAATTGACCTCAGGAAAAGGCCAGGCGCGAAAGCCGAGTCTCTCCCGCTGCTATCGGGAGGTCCACCGTCCACCGGTCTCGCTTCGGTATCGACGCGGCCTCGCGCCCCGGGTGATGGCGCCATGTCCGGACTCCTCCCGCGTACTTCGCCCGCGGTGGACCGGTGCCTGCGGCAGGCGCCGCGCCCCGGCGCCGCGACCTCCCGGTGAAGGGGCGGGACCGCGCGGGAACAGGTGCCCGACAGACCTGCTTTCGCACGGATGTCCATTCTCACGACAACCCTCCGAATTGCCCCTGAGCGGTGGTAATCATGTGTCGAGGGGGAGGAGCGGGGGATGTCCGATGATTTCCCGGTGGGAAGCCTGCTGGCCGGGCTCGGCCCGGAGGAGCGCGGGGAGCTGCTGACGCTCGGCACCGGCCGCCAGTACGGAGCGGGCAGCGTACTGATGCGCCAGGAGGAGACCGCCCACGACGTGTACATCGTCCTGGACGGCTATGTGAAGGTGACCGCGATCACCGCGGAGGAACAGCTGGCACTGCTCGCCGTCCGGTCCCGGGGAGACCTGGTCGGCGAGATCGGTGTCATCGACGGCAGCCCCCGCACGGCGACCGCCACGGCCGCCGGCGCGGTGGTCTGCCGCTGCATCGGGGGTGAGGCGTTCCGCGCCTTCCTGGCCCGGCACCCGGCGGTGTACGACGCCGTGACGCGCAGCGTCACCGCCAAGTTCCGCTCGGCCATACGACGGCGGCTGGAGTACGTCGACGGCTCGGTCCGCGCCCGGCTGGCCCGGGTGCTGCTCGAATTCGTCACCCACTGGGGCATCCCCGCCCCGGAGGGGATCATGATCGCGGTCGGCCTCAACCAGGCGGAGATCGCCGCCCTGGTGGGCGCGACGGAACGCTCGGTGAACGAGACGCTCGCCGAATTCCGCACCGAGGGCACCCTCTCCGTCGGCTACCGCAGTGTGGTCATCCACGATGTCGAGGCACTGCACAAGGCGGCGCTCGGGATGCCCTGAGGGGGCGGGCGCAGAGAACGGGCGGCCGACGAGGGTGGTGAGTCGGCTCGGGCGGTGAGGCGGCGGGGGCGCGGACGCGCTCCGCGGCTCACGGCCCGCCGACCGGGCGCCGCCGGGACGGTTCCGCGTGCGGTCCCGCGCCGCCGCCCGGTGACTCGCCAAGCCCCGGATCCTGTTCGGCCGGGACCGGCCGGTGTGCCCAATCCCGCTCCACTGCGGTGTGCGAGGGGGCGGGCCCCGGCACCGTGAGCGGATGACACAAGGCCCCGTCGGGCAACCCCCCGACACGACCCTGGAAGCCCCGCACGACGTCCGCCGCTTGTGCGCCGCGGTGGGCGTGCCGGACGGAACGGACGACGTGCTCCCGCTGCTGCGGGACGCCTGCGCGGTACCCGGACTGGACCGCGTGCTGTGGGAGGCCACCTCCGAGGGCGGCGTGCTCGGAGTGTGGCCGCCCGGAATCGACGAACCCGCCGCGCTGGCCACCTTCCTCGGGCGGCTCCGCGACCTCCTCGCCGCGCACAACGCCGCAGCGCGCCAAGGACCCGCGGAGGTCTCGGGTCCCGTCTCGGGACGCGCGGAGGTCTCGGGTCCTGTCTCGAGACCCGCGGACGTCTCGGGTTCCGTCTCGGGACGCGCGGACGTCTCGGCGCCCGCGGACGTCTCGGAACGCGCGGACGGCCCGGGACCCACCGGCCACTCCGGACCTGAGGCCGACTCGGGCCCCGCGGACGTCTCGTGGGCTGCGGTCCCCTCGGAACCTGCCGACCACTCGGCGCCCGCGGCACCCCCCGGACCCGCCGCCGGACCCTCCGCGCACCCGGCCACCCCGGACCACCGGGCCCGCACGCCCGGCGGCGCACCCCACCGCCTGCGGCTCCGGATCGCCGTCGCCGAAGGGCTCACCCGGCTCGGCGAATCAGGCTTCGGCGGACGGGCGGTGGTCGCCGTCCGCCGCGCCTGCTCCGGTGCCTGGCTGGAGAGCCGGCTCGCCGCCCGGCCGGACACCGACCTCGTCGTGGTGGCCGCCGAGCCCCTGGCCCACGACCTCTCCGTCTCCCGGACCGATGTCTCCACTGCCGACGTCCATGACTCCACCGCCGACGTCCATGCCTTCCCCGCCGACGCCCCTGTCTCCACCACCGGCGCCCCGCGCCCCACCGCGTCCGGCACGGCCCCCGGCGCCACCGTGTCCCGAGCCGATGCCGCCCCCGGTCCCGCCGTATCCCGCACCGATACCGCCCACAACCCCACCGCGTCCCGCCCCGATGCCCTGCCCGCGGATCCCCACCGCGCCGACGGCTCCGCCCCGCCCCGGCACGGCTCCTTCACCGACGGCCGGTGGACCTGGTGCGAACTGTTCGACACCCGCGGCCCGAACCCCGTCCTGGCTCGGGGTCCGCTTCCCCCGGCTCCCGTAGAAACGAGGCCAACGGCTGAAAGGAGTCCCGCGATGCGCATTGCGTTCCTCGGCAAGTGCGGGGCCGGCAAGTCCTCACTGATCAACGCCCTGTTCGGGCTCGACCTCGAAACGGGGCGGTTCCAGGCCACCACGCTGGACCTGCACCACGTCCCCGCCGTGCTCCGTACCGCCGGGCACGGCGCCCTTCCCGTCGACGTCGTCGACACACCCGGCTACGCCGAGAGCCAGGAGACGGAGGAGGCGTACCGGGACCTGTACACCGCCCTGCTGCCCCGGCTCGACCACGCGGTCTGGGTCGTCCAGGCCCACCCGCGGGCCTTCCGCCCCGACCAGGAGGCGCTCCGGGCCCTCGCCCACACCCTCGGACCGCACACGGGCGTCACGGTCGCCATCACCCGGGCCGACACCATCGGCCCCGGCGACTGGGACCACGCCGCCCGCCGTCCCTCGCCCGGCCAGCGCCTCGCGCTGACCCAGCAGGTCGGCAACGTCTACGGGAAGCTCGCGCCCTACCTGCCCGCCCTCACCGAGGGCGACATCATCCCGTGTTCCACGACCGAGCAGTACGGCCTGGACACGCTCACCGAACACATCCGCGTCGGCCTCATGGCCGCTTCCACCACGGAGCGCTGACCACCATGGACAAGGACAAGACCTTCCTGAACGGCATGTTCGGGCTCACCCAGACCGGCAAGGCCCCCGACGCCCTCCGCCGCATCCTCGGCGACGAGAACACCGACAAGCTCACCCGGCTCGTCACCGAGGAGCGCGCCGCCAACCCGCCCCGGGTCGCCGTCATCGGCAAGGCGGGCGTCGGCAAGACCACCACCATCAACAACCTGTTCTCCGCCGAGTTCAAGGTCAGCCACGCCCTGCGCGGCACCTCGGAGGCGCAGCTCAAGGAGTTCGCCCTGCGCGGCGGCGGCGCCCTGCACATCCTCGACATGCCGGGACTCGGCGAGGGCATCGAAGAGGACCGGATCTTCGAGGGCATCTACCGCGAGCACCTGCCGCAGGCCGATGTCGTGCTCTACGTCCTGGAGGCCACCGAACGGCTCCTCGGCGAGGACCAGCGCATCTTCAACGACGTCATCCTGCCGATCCTCAACGACGGCCGGCGCCGCCGCCTGGTCATCGGCCTCAACAAGGTCGACCTCATCGGCCCCGGCAGCTGGGACGCCACCCTCAACTTCCCCGACGTCGAGCAGGAGAAGTCCATCGACGGCCGGTGCCGCGACATCGCGCGCAAACTCGCCCGCCAGGTCCCGGGACTGCGCGCCGGAAACATCGCCCACTACTCCGCCGAGCGCCGCTACCGGCTCGACGACCTGCTGATCACCCTCATCAAGTCCGCCGGAAAGGCCGCCTGGAAACTGCCCGTCGACACCGCCGACCCCTTCGAACTGGCCGCCCCCGAGGTCCAGGAGTACGTCGCCCGGCGGCGTGCCGAGGGCCAGGGCTCCGGAAAGGCATGACCGCGGTGACCCTCTCCAACCGCCAGCAGGCCGAGATCCACCGCCTCCTGGAACGCGAATCCCAGACCTCCCTCGCCGCGATCCTGCGCTCGGTGTCGGCGTTCCTGGAATGGCTGGCCGACGTGCTGGACGCGGGCAGCGAACTCCTCCGGCGCGTACGGGCCTACGCCCACGACATCTGGCAGCGGGTACGCCGCCTCTTCATCTGAGAACCCGGGAAAGGAAACGACCACCGTGGCCACACTCACCAGCGCCCAGCGGGCCAGACTCGAAACCATGCTCGACCAGCTGTCGCGCAGCAAACTCGAACAGGTCCTCGCGAACGTCGACGCCTTCCTGAGGTGGCTGCGCGACGCCGCCCGGAGCCTGTGGGAGTCGCTCAAGAACACCATCGGCTCGATATGGGACAGCATCGTCGACTGGTTCCGGTACTGACCGGCCGCATGATGCTCTCCGGCGAACGGCGGCTCTGCGCGGGCGTGGACATCGTCGCGTGGAGCCGCCGCACCCGCGCCCCGGAGCGGGAGGCACTGCAACGGCTGCTGCACCTCCTGCTCCGGGCCACCGCGATCGACAGCGGAACGGACTTCCGGCAGTGGCGGCTCCAGGCCGCCGGCGACGGGGCGTTCATCGTCCTCCCCGCCGGGATCGACGAGGCCCGGACGATCGCCGCGTTCTGCCGGGTCCTCGGCGCCGGCCTGCGCCACCACAACACGACGGCGCCGGAGACCGCCCGGACGCGGGCCCGGCTCAGCCTCGGCCAGGGCATGCTCCGCGAACAGCCGCTCGGCTACTCCACCAATGTCGCCATCGAGGTGCCCCGCATGCTCGACAGCGCCGCCCTGCGCGGCGCCGTCGACGCCTACCCCGCGGCCGGCCTCGCCGTCATCGTCTCCGACGACCTCTACCGCGACGTCGTCTCGCACGATCTGCACGGCACGTCCTCGTCGGCCTTCTGGCCCGTCGAAGTGCGGGTCAAGAACTTCCGCGCGCCCGCCTGGGTGTCCGTCGACGACCGCACCGGCGGCCCGGCCGACCCCGCCCGCACCCTCGGCGTACCGCCCCGGCGCGAACCGGTCGCCCCGCCGCTGCCGCTGTTCGTCCCCGGCTGGACCTCCCGCCCCGGAGCCCCGCCCGACCGGGCCCTGCGGCCCGGCACCGTCGACGCGGTCCTCGGCGACTGGCGCCGGGGCGTCGCCGGACCGGTCCTGCCGGCCGAGATCCGCATGGGCTTCGAGGAGATGCGCGGCACGCTCCAGGCAGCGGCCGAACTCCTCGCCGCGGGCCACCCCGAGGCCGCCCTGCGGCGCCTGGCCCCCGCCCTGGAACAGGCACCGCACAGCGGCCCGCTGGTCGTCGGAGCGGCCAGGATCCTGCTCTACGGGGGTTCCGGACACGCGCCCCGGGTGCGCGAACTCCTCGACTGGGCCCTGGTGCACGCCGCACCCACCCTGGAGGGCACCGTCGAACCCCTCCTCATGCGGGCCGAATCGGCGTACGACAGCGGCGACGCCCGCACCGCGGAACACGACCTCCGCCAGGTCCTCGCCGCCCTCCCCGGCCCGGCGACCGAACCGGGCCCGCTCGCCCTGCTCCGGCTCGGCGACTGCCAGGAGCGCCTCGGACACACCGCGGAGGCCGAGAAGACCTGGACCGAACTCCTCGTCCTGCGCCCTCTCAACCCCGACGTCCTGCTGCGCCTGGGCCACCTGGCCCTCACGGCCCGCGAACCGCACCGCGCGGACCGGCTGTTCGGCAAGGGCACCGAGGCCCTGCACCAGGCACCCGGCACCGCCATGGCCGCCGACCCGGCGGGCCTGCGGCACGGCCTGGCCATGGGCCGCTACAGCGCCGCCCTGGCCTTCGGGGACCGGGACGCCGCGGCCCGGCACCTGACGGAAGCCGCCGAAGCCGCCCCCGACGACCCCTTCACCGCCGCGGAACAGGCCTTCGACGCCCACGACCGAGGAGACCCCGCCCGCGCCCGCCCCGCGTTGCTGAACGCCCTGACCACCGCCGTACGGGCCCCGCGCGGCGACATCGTCCTGGACCGCCTCCGGGACCGCGGCCTGATCACCGAGGAAACCTGGACCCGCGCCCGCGCGGCCCACAGCGAGGCCCACGGGGAAGCCGACTCGGGGGCCGGGGGCGAGGGCTGACGGCGAGGGCTGACGCCGACGGGCGACATGGCTCGCGCATGCGCACCAGCCGCGTCCCGTACACGCGCACCGTCCCACCCGAGTGCGAACAACGACGCGACCGGGCGGGACGCGGCCGACGCGCATCGGTTCACTCAGCGGCGGTGCGGGGCAGACCGGCGCGGTCGAGCAGTTCGTGAAGGCGTTCGGCGGAGAGGCCCGCGTTGGCCGCCGCCCCTTCCGCGGTTTCGGCGCGCTCCAGAAGTATCGCGATCAGGTCGAGAGGCAGGAGCGGGTTGGCGGCGGCGGCTCGACGCACCTGGGCGTCGGTGTCGGTTACCAGGTGGACGGGCGCCCGGTCCAAGGTGGGGTCGGCGGCGGCCAGTTCGCGCACGTCCGGGTCCTCGTGGTCGAGGAGATGGCGCAGACCGGTGCGGGGCAGCTGGGGCAGCGTCAGGAGATACGGGCGCTGCCGTGGAGTGGCAAGGAAGGCGTCGAGGACGGTTTCGGGCGGCGCGAGCGGGTGGTTGTAGGCGAGCAGGTACCGCACCTGCGGGTCGGGGTCGTCGGCCAGGCGCTGCACCAGGTCCTGGGGAAGCCCGGGACAGGTCACGGCGACTCGGCGGAGCAGGGGAGAGGCGGAATCGGCACATGCGCTGTACCAGCCGGTGTCCGGCTCCACCCGCAGCTCGTCGACCGGACCGATGTTCTCGGCGGTGCGGCCGACGACCCGATCAAGAGCCTCGCGTTGGGCCCAGGTGCGTGGCAGGGGATGCACCAGCGCCCGGGTCCGCACGGTGTCGTCCGGGTCCTCGGCGAGATTCTCCAGCAGGCGGGGACCGAGGTCGGCCCGGCCGGCCACGCGCTCACGTACGCGGGGATCGGGATGGCCCGCAAGGCGCGCGACGACGTCCGCCGGCGTGTGGCGGTTGTGGGCCAGGGCCCACAGGTTGCGTCCGTCGGCGAGGCACGCGGCCGCCACCTTGCGGGAGACGGCGTAGTTGACGAGCAGAAGCGACCGGTGGTGGCAGTCGGCTTCCGGCAGGTCGGCCTCCATGGCAGCGGGAACCAGCACCCGACAGCCCTTGCGGGCGGCGTCGCGTACGGCAGGGTCCGGATCGGTCAGCAGGGCACGGCGTTGCTCATGCGTGAGCCAGAGCCAGGCGCCGGCTGCCTGCGCCCGTAGTTCGGGGTTCTTGTGAGCCCACATTTCCCGGTAGAAGGACATGGGTATCTGCCCGGAGACCACCAGCTCCTGTGCGACCTCGGCAGCGGTGACCAGCTGATCGTGATCGGCATCGTCCTGTCCGGTCAGCAGCGTTTCGATGACATCGGCGGGGAGCGCTTCGACCCGCCCCAGCCGCGGGCGGGGGCCGGAGGCGAGGTCGGCGCGGACGAAACCGTCGGGGTCCTCGACCAGTCGACCCCGCTGCACCGAGGTGGCATGCCGATTGCGGGCGAAGGCCCGGCGAACCGCCCGCGCCGGATGCCCGATCACCGCGTCGACCACATCCGCGGGAAGGGCACGCTCCTGGCACATGACGGTCCAGGCCGCGCGCGCAGCCGGGTTCAGCAGACGCAGCAGGACATCCGACGGCGCGGCCGGGTTGGCGGCGACGCCGCGCAACCACAGCTCCGTAAGAGGGGAGGACATCGCAAGATCGTCGCAGCGATCACCCGATGGTGTCGACGCGTTCGGCAGTCTCCGCCGGGCCCAGGTTTCCGGGCCTCGCGAAGAACAACTCACCTGCGGCGATGCGCCAGGACACCGTCCACAGCCCGTCCATGGACTCGGGCTGACACTGACGGCTGACCGGCAGGCCGTACTCCGCCCACCCGCAGCCGGCCGCGTGTGTCAGCTCTCCACCCGCCTCCCGCGGCGGTAGCCTCGCCCCGAAGCCCTGCCCGTGCCCGTCGCCAGGGGGATGTGTTCCGTGCAGCAGTCGTTCTTCGTGCTCTTCCTCGGCCGGCTGCTGGGCAAGAAGTGGTGGCGCACCTTCCACGTCCGGGCCGCCCTCGGCATGTCCCTGGCCACCGCGCTCGTCCTGCTGGCGGGCTCGGCCCTGGTCGTCCCCGCCGAACACGGCGCCCCGGGCGCCAACATCACCTCGTACCCCAAGGCCGTCTGGTGGTCCATCGAGACCGCGACCACCGTCGGGTACGGAGACCTGTACCCGGTGACGGCCTGGGGACGGGTCATCGCCTCGGTCGTCATGCTGGCCGGCATCACCACCTTCGGCATGGTCACCGCGGCGATCGCCACCTGGTTCGTCGGCAAGGCCCAGCAGGACGCCCACCGCCTCGGCACGGAGGTCCGCCGGTACACCCACGAGGGCGAGGAGGCCCTCGACACCGAACTCCGCGCCCTCCACGCCCGCTTCGACCACATGGAACGCCTCCTCACTAACCACGGCGACCGCTGACCGCCGACGACAGATCCGCCGGCCGGCTCCGACCCGGCGGGGCCCCACATCACGAGGAGAGACCGGACTCGTCACGGGAACCGAAGCTGCCCGGTCGCCGGCCGAATTCGGGCGTCCGGCGGCACAGGGTGCCGGTCATCGCTCGTCCGGCCTGTCTCTGAATGCGCTTTACGCGCCATGGTGCTCAGCATGGATCGACGATGTGTTGTGTCTCCGTTCATAGGGGTGAATGACCATGCCGACGTTTGTCTCGTTGCTGAACTGGACCGATCAGGGGATCCGGGGCTACAAGGACACCCCGCAGCGCGCCGAGGCCTTCGCCGCGGCGGCACAGAAGATGGGGGTGAAAGTCCTGAACCTCTACTGGACCGTCGGTCCGTACGACCTCGTGGCAGTGGTAGAGGCGCCCGATGACGAGACCGCCACTGCGGTGCTCTTGCAGGTCGCCGGGCTGGGCAATGTGCGTCCCACCACGCTGCGGGCCTTCGGCCGGGAGGAGATGGACCGCATCATCGCCAAAGCCACTGGCTGAGGCTTTACAGATCGAGGACCGGTTTCGCGAATACGAGTGCCCCAGGGCGGACGCTCCGAAGCCCCTGGACACCGTCCCGGGGCTTCGCCATGCCACGGTGACCTGCGCCGATGACCCGCCTTCCTGCCCCTGCCCACGAAACAGTCCACGGACGTCGGCATGCGGCGGCTTTGAGTGGCAGACGGCTGCACATACGCGAAGACCCCGTCTCAGCAAAAGCGCTGATGGCGGGGTCTTTGGGCACCTCGTACAAGGTGCCCCCGGCAGGATTCGAACCTGCGCACACGGCTCCGGAGGGCATGCCTAGGGCAATCTAGAAATGGCACTTGACCTGCATGCTTTGCCTGTCGCGTGCAACGTTGGGCCGATCTCTATCGCATACCGTGCGCAGAGCGACTTGCCCCCTGACGGCCGTCCGCTACCGCCATGCGTGGACCGCGCTATTGCACGTACTGGACCACTGTGCTGATGATCGCCACGAGCAGGCCCGCCGCAGCCAGTGCGACTTGCCAGCGTTCGGGCCAACTCCACTGTTTGCGCAGTTTTCGCCCGCTCAGGTCTTCCACGAAGTTCCCCTCCTGTCTTCCGGTATCGCCCTTAGGGCCTTCCAAGGCAAACCTCCCCCGGCGCCAGATCTACGACATGGCGCAGTCGAATGGTGAAACTGTATTTATTCGCGAGTCTCCGATTCGCCGAGGTTGCTCACCATTCTGTTCTGGCGAACTTCTTCGACCACCGCTTTCGTGAGTCCCGCCGCAAGATCCCCATTCAACGGCCCTCCGAAATGCTCTAGCAGCACGCTTTCTACGGCCCTTTCGATGCCCCCTGACACGTCACCGCAAGGTTGGGATACGGAAGCCTTCCATGACTCCGGAGCATCAAGCCAATAACTGCGCCTACCCGTCCGGCGCTGCAAGTCGGCACGCTCGCGAATAAACATGTCTATCTCGGCACTCGAAACCCCGTAGCGCTCGCACACACGGAAAATTTCTCCTACGCCAAGCTCAACATATTGCCTCACCTCTGCTGGCAGCTTGCGAACCTCACCCAGATGCCCCTTTCGGCCGCGTCTATCGCTCTCTGCTCGCCGCCATGCATCACCCCACGCCTGAACGAGGTTCTCCTCTCCTCCGCACGACCGGACAAGCTCTTGCACCGACGCGAGACTGAAGTTTTGACGCCCACTCAGCGAATCGCTCAGCGTGCTGCGGCGGAGTTTGGCATTTCGCCTTTCGGCAAGCTTTTCAATCTGCCGAAGGGTGAGACCTTTTCGCTTCACGAGGCCCTCAAGAGCCTGACGTAATTCGCTGTGGTTTGTGACGTCTTCAGGGTGGAGCGATGAGACTCTCTGCCCCAGGAAGAGATGGTGCATCATTCTGGCCCTCTGCCACTCACCTTCGGCAATCTCGGGATCTGAGGCGCAGCCGCGAACAAAAGCTTCGAAAACTTGCCGACTGGGCAGCTCGAACCCTTGCGTAGCCCGCTGCAAGGAAGATTTCGAGACGAATGTCAGCGCAGCCAACTCTCCGAAGCTGAGACCACTTCGACGCTTCTCCCCCAATAGCCAGGACTGCAATGATCCGCCTCTCATGTGTGCATCTCTATATCTGTGACGCTGCACCGGTCCCCCTAGTCCCGTTATCGCGATGTGTAAGTCCGCCACTCGGACAACAAGAGCCTGACAACGAGGCGGCATCCATGTCCAACGATGCCGAGAATCCGTCCGGGACGGCCAGATGTTATGTAGCACTTCGAGCAAGCGAGACGGGGGCATCCGCGCAGTTCAGAGAGCTAGAGTCGTCGACAACGTCCCAAAACTGTCCGACGTCGGCGCGCTAGCTCGGCTAGTACCGCACATGGGAAGGCACTGGATGCGCAGGAGAACGACGGCGCCGAAGGGGAGGACTGGCGAGACCATGGGTCGACTGCACGGGTCGTGGAAAACTTGACCCATGACGCGCCGACGGGGCGCCGGCCAGGCCGAGGAAGGGGAGCCCACGTGCCGCAGGGCAGTCCGCGAGGTACGTACCTGGAGGTCTCAGAATCCCTCCGCGAGAAGATCAGGGACGGCAAGATCACGGAAGCGCTGCCGTCTCAGTCGGCACTCGTGAGCGAGTACGGCGTGAGTCGCAGCACCATCGAGCGGGCGCTTGCCACTCTCAAGGCCGATGGGGTGATCGAGTCGGTACAGGGCGCCGGATGGTTCATGACGGGGGCCGGTGACCGTCGGCCGTTGGTCGAGAGGGTGACCGACCTGTTGCGCGGCGAAGGGGTGAAGGTCGGTGACCGCTTCCCCACCGAGAAGGAGCTGTGCGAGCGGTTCGGCGCGTCTCGGACCGCCGTGCGCTCGGCCATCGCGCAGATGGAAGGGCGTGGGTTGATCGGCAAGGGGGCAGGGAGGGGGCGTGAAGTGCTCACCCTGCCGACCGGACGGGAGACGCAGACGGCATGACGACGACGGAACGCACGGAGTTCGACGCGGACGCGGCAAAGGCCATCCTGCGCCGGGCATGCGCGGTCGCCGACCTGGAGCCGGACGGTATCGAGATGCTGCGGCTAGGCGACCATGCCGTGTTCCGTGTCGACGGCGGCCGGATCATCTCGCGGGTGGGGCGGGGAGCCGACCGGCTTGCATCGGTGCAGCGAGAAGTAGCCGTGGCCTGGTGGCTTGCTGACCAGGGGTACCCGGCCGCTTGTGATGAACCAGAAGATCGAGAAGGAACTTGGCTGGTCATCCTGATTTAGCGAATACCTAGTGGTGGTGGCGCCCTGAACTAGGGCGCCACCACCATCAAGCACCAAAGATGGAGATCGGCACTGTCGTGTCATCGACAACGTTCCATCCTGAATTCATCTCAATGCGTGGGTCGAGGTGAATACTGCGCATTGGAGATTCGCTGAGCTCACGCTCACTCTTTTCACGTCTGTCGCGAACGTTGAGAAGTACAGCGTCAAACGCTTCCCCTATCGCGTCCGCCACTCGCTCGCCGTCATCAACAGCGGGGAATGTGAAGGCCACCGACCCAGAGTCGATGAGCATATGGACGAGTAGCTGTCTCGCATTGCGATTCAGGTAGCTGTCTCGCCATAGTGCAGATGGGCGTACCTCCCGGCCGCGTAGGTGGAAGGTCGCTTTCCAGAGGAGGCCGGTGCAACCGCTGATCGGATCGCTTCCCGTCGGTGCGGTGGCATACGGGCGAACCGTATACGAAAGGCGAAAAAGGACATCGTACTGACGATCGGCGTGCTGGATTAGCCTCTGAGCTGTCTGATGCTCTTCACGGATCCATGCGGCGACAACCTGATCGGCAATGTTAGGGTCTGGATGAAAGTCGCGGTTATATGAAGCGTAAGCGGCGAATGCTCCCTTCTCTAGATCGCGCAGTGTTTGCTCAAGACGGTTGAGGTCGTCACCGTGAGGGCGACGTAGATGGCCAAGACGGTGTCGTATCGCGAGTAGTTCTGAAGTGCGAGCAAGAAGAGCGTCTTTGTTCATCAGCGATGGTTCTACGAGATGCCAGTTGGCCTCAAGTAGCGGAAAGAGCTTCCCGACGTCCAGATAGCTCAACGGATCTTCCCAGTCCGCAGTGGCCATGTACTTGAGAGACTCGTCTCTCTGTTGTCTGGTTGTCGCGCTCTGGCCGATGTGGTTCACCCAATCTACGCCGTGAAACGATCGAAGTTCCACGTAGATCAGAGAGCGCAGGTACGTCTCTAGCTGCCACCAGCGTGAGTACAAGGCAAGAGTTTCCTCTGGCATTCCACTTGCATACAGTGCCTGATCGATGGCTGCTTTTGTGCCTAGAGAAAATCGCTGCCACGTGCTGCGGGCCCGCATCTGCCTGCATCCCCCTCGCTCTGGTGCTGAACTGTGGCGAGGCTAGCCGTCCGTCTGCACGTTGCGCCGTGGTTTCTAGGGAGAGGTGGCTTCGACGCGCAGCAGACATGCGTGAGTCCGTCGCTGATCGCCCGACCCGTCTATCGCAGGTCTATCGCGATCAGCGCGAACCAACGACAAAGAGCGGGACCCAGTGAGACTGGTTCCCGCTCTTCATGCTTGGCATCTGCGCTGGTCAACCGCATCATCGTGCTGGTTGAGGCGAAGTGCCCCCGGCAGGATTCGAACCTGCGCACACGGCTCCGGAGGCCGTTGCTCTATCCCCTGAGCTACGGGGGCGTTGTCGCTGCTGCTCGCGGCGACGAACAGAACACTACCAGCTCCGATGGGGTGCTCATGAACGGGTTTCTGCAGGTGCTCGCCGCGATCGGGCGGAGCTCGGTGGCAAGGTCGCTCCATGCCCTCGCTGCCGGAGGCGGCTCGTGCTTCCCCGGTGGTTCCCCGTGGGTGCAGTGCCGCTTGTTGGGACACATGGGCCCAGAGCGGGACCCGAGCCCCGTAGCTCCCTCGGGCCTCATCCCGCTCGCCTGTCCCTCCTCCATGCGGTCCCCGGTGCGGGGATGGCTCAGTCGTTGTCGGAAGTGGCGCAAAGGGGCGTCAACCCTCGTGTGGAGGTCCCCCGCAGGGGGTGGAAGTGGGCAAAACCCGGACGCAGTCCAAGCTGCGGACCTACTCTCGGGTTTGTGCCTGGCTCCTCCGGCCGGGTCCTTGTGGTCGACGACAACAAGGTCATCCGGCAGCTGATCAGGGTCAACCTCGAGCTTGAGGGTTTCGAGGTCGTGACCGCGGCCGATGGTGCCGAGTGCCTGGAGATTGTGCACCGCGTGCGCCCCGATGTGATCACCCTCGATGTCGTCATGCCTCGGCTCGACGGCATGCGTACCGCCTCCCGACTGCGTTCCGATCCCTCCACGCGCGACATCCCGCTGGCGATCGTCAGTGCCTGCGCGCAGCAGGAAGTGGATCGTGGGCAGACCTTGGGTGTGGAAGCGTTCCTGGCGAAACCTTTTGAGCCCGCTGAGCTCGTGCAAGTGGTGCGAAGACTTGTCGACAGCAGACGGAGCTCCGGCCCCGACGGGGATGTGAGCGGGCCGAGCGGCACGGGCCATGGTCCCGAGCCTGCCGTGCGCCCCGCCGGCTGACCCAGCCTGTCGGCCCCCACCCGTTCAGGCGGCTGACCCGGCCTGTCGGCACCCACCGCTCAGGCCCACTCAGCGCGTCGGTCCGCCCAGGCCCACTCGGCGCGTCGGTGAAGGGCGGCTGGGGCCTTCCAGTGAGTCAACGCAGTGGTCGGCGGGCGGACTCCGCGGCCGGACGGCAGGCGTGCGCGGGCGCGTGGCCCGGTCACGGAGCCGGACGGTGAGGCCCTCGGGCGAATCCGGTTCGCGGACCCACCCCCCTCCTCCCATACGCTGGTGCCGTGACACCCGCCGAGCTCTCCCGCACCGTGCTCCGCACCGTGCGCTGCGCCGTCGAGGCCGGTGAGCTGCGTGTGACCGTACCGACGCGTGCGGTGGTCCGCCGCCCGCCCCGCCCCGGCTGCGGGGACTACGCCACCAACATCGCCCTCCAGCTCGCCGGCAGTGCGGGGCATACGCCGCGCCGGGTGGCCGAGATCCTGCGCCCCAGGCTCGCCGAGGCGTCGGGGGTTGCTCGCGTCGAGATCGCCGACCCGGGCTTCCTCAACATCACGCTGGATTCCGCTTCGCACTCCGGGCTCGTGCGGCAGGTGCTCGGCCAGGGCGATGGATACGGGTACGGGGACGCGCTGGCCGGGCAGGCCGTCGTGCTCGCCTTTCGCCGTGAGACCCGAGCCGCCGTCACCGCGGACGCCGTCGCTCGCATCCTGCGCACCCAAGGGGCGGCCGACATCACCCTCCGTTGTGAGCCGGGGGCAGGACAGTCCCGCGCCTTCGGCAGCGATCCGGACTGGGTGGGACTCGGTGTCACCGTCGAGTCCCACCTACGGGAAGCCTCGGCCGCTGACGCCGCTGACGCCGCTGACGCCGCTGACGCCGCTGAGAGCTTCCGCGACGGGCTGTCCGGCAACGTCGACGGTTGCCGCCCCGCCCTGCCCGGGACGGGTTCCGCATCTGCCGCTGGAGTCCCTTCCTCCGCTGGAGTCTCCTCCTCCGCCCCCTCCGTCTCCGTCATCCGGCCCGTGCCCGTCGCCATGTCCGCGGACGAGCTGCTGCGCACCCTCGGATCCGACGCCGCGCGCTGGGCGCTGCTGCGTCCCGCGGCTCACGATCACGTCCGTGTCGATGCTCAGGAGCTCCTCGCTCAGCGTGAGGTGAACCCGCTCTTCCGCGTCCGGTACGCCCACGCCCGCACCTGCGCGCTGCTCCGTAACGCCGCTGACCTGGGAATTCCCGGCGGATCCAGCACCCTCCACCCCGCCATCGAAGACCTCCCCGCCCCCGACGACCTGCCCGCCGTCGACGATCTCCTCGGGGCCATCGGTGAGTACCCCGCCGTTCTGGCCTCCGCTGCCCGGCTGCGTGCCCCCGATCGGGTCGCGCGGCATCTGGAAGCGACCGCTGACGCCTTCTTCCGCTTTCACGACACCTGCCCCGTACTGCCCCGCGGTGACGAGAAACCCGAGGCCGCCCACCGGGCCCGCGTCGCCCTCGCCCAGGCGGCCGGGACGGTGCTCGCCGGCGGCCTGCACCTGCTCGGCATCACCGCACCCGCACATCTCTGAGGAGTTCAGAGCCCCCGTGAACGCATCTCCCGTGAGCACACCCCCCGTGAACACAGCTCCTGTGCACGCAGCCCCCGCGTGCGGACGCAACACATCCCCCGCGTTCGAACGAAACGCAACCCCCGCGTGCGGACGCAACACATCCCCCGCGTTCGAACGAAACGCAACCCCCGCGTGCGGACGCAACGCAGCCCCCGCGTACGAACGAAGCGAGACCCCCATGAACAGGCGGGACCGCATGTCCGCCCGGCACACCGGCACCCCCACCGCCCACGTCCCCACCACGCCCCTCGCCGGCACCCGGGCCAATGGACCGGAGGCCCGCGCATGAGCCGTTCCGCACACCCCGCCGGCCCGCGCTACGCCGACGTCATCCCCGAGGGCCACTACACCGCACCGCCCGCCGACCTCAACGTCCTCGACCGGCGCGTCTGGGCCCGGACTGTCGGCCGGGACGCCGACGGGGTCGCGACCGTGGGCGGCCTCGACGTGCAGCGGCTCGCCGAGGAGTTCGGTACGCCCGCCTACTTCCTCGACGAGGAGGATTTCCGCGCCCGCTGCCGTGCCTGGCGCGAGGCGTTCGGGGACGGTGCCGACGTCTTCTACGCCGGCAAGGCGTTCCTCTCCCGCGCCGTCGTGCGGTGGCTGCACGAGGAGGGGCTGAATCTCGACGTCTGCTCCGGCGGCGAACTGGCCACCGCGCTCGCGGCCGGAATGCCGGCCGACCGCATTGCGCTGCACGGGAACAACAAGTCGACCGAGGAAATCGAGCGTGCCGTCCGGGAAGGCGTCGGCCGTATCGTCCTCGATTCGTTCCAGGAGATCGTGCGGGTCGCGCACATCGCGGAGAAGCTCGGAAAGCGCCAGCGGGTGCAGATCCGGGTGACCGTGGGCGTCGAGGCGCACACGCATGAATTCATCGCCACCGCGCACGAGGACCAGAAGTTCGGTCTCCCGCTCGCCGGCGGCCAGGCCGCCGAGGCGGTGAGCCGCGCGCTCCGGCTCGAGCACCTCGAACTCGTCGGCATCCACTCCCACATCGGCTCGCAGATCTTCGACACCTCCGGCTTCGAGGTGGCGGCCCACCGGGTCGTCGGGCTGCTGAAGCAGGTCCGTGACGAGCACGGGGTCGAGCTGCCCGAGATCGACCTCGGCGGCGGCCTCGGCATCGCGTACACCGCCGACGACGACCCCCGCGAGCCGCACGAGATCGCGAAGGCGCTCAGCGAGATCGTCACCCGTGAGTGCGAAGGCGCCGGTCTCGCCGTGCCGCGGATCTCCGTGGAGCCCGGCCGGGCGATCGTCGGCCCCACCGCCTTCACGCTGTACGAGGTGGGGACGGTCAAGCCGCTGCAGGGGCTGCGGACCTACGTCAGTGTGGACGGCGGCATGTCCGACAACATCCGCACCGCGCTGTACGACGCGGAGTACTCGGTGGCCCTGGTGTCCCGGACCTCCGACGCCGAGCCGATGCTCTCCCGCGTCGTGGGCAAGCACTGCGAGTCCGGTGACATCGTGGTCCGCGACGCCTTCCTCCCCGCCGACCTGGCGCCCGGCGACCTGATCGCCGTGCCGGCGACGGGGGCGTACTGCCGCTCCATGGCGAGCAACTACAACCATGCGCTGCGCCCGCCGGTGGTCGTGGTCAAGGACGGCGAGGCGCGGGTGATCGTCCGGCGGGAGACGGAGGAGGATCTGCTCCGTCTCGACGTCGGGTAGGCCGCCGGCGGAGGGCCGGGGGCCGTCACAGGCCCCCTGCCCGCCCCCGGGCGTCGGCTGGGGCCCCGGCCCGTCCGCGCCGACCCCGCCCACCGGGGTTCGGCCGGCGGGCGGAGGAGGGGCGGAGGTCCGCCGCACAGCAGGCGGCGGAGATAATTGAGGAGCCGTTCTCAGCAATACGAGAACGGCATCTCGAATTCTGGAACGGGGATAGAAAGTCCCGTCCGGTGAGTGAGACTGGTGCAACACCACGATGGATGAGAAACGAGGTCGGATGATGCGTACGCGTCCGCTGAAAGTGGCGCTGCTGGGCTGTGGAGTGGTCGGCTCAGAGGTGGCGCGCATCATGACGACGCACGCGGACGATCTCGCCGCCCGGGTCGGTGCGCCCGTCGAGCTGGCCGGTATCGCCGTGCGCCGTCCCGGCCGGGTCCGGGACGGCGTTCCGGAGGAGCTGATCACCACCGACGCGATGGCGCTGGTCAAACGCGGCGACATCGACGTGGTCATCGAGGTCATCGGCGGGATCGAGCCCGCCCGGGGCCTGATCACCACGGCCTTCGAGCACGGCGCCAGCGTGGTCAGCGCCAACAAGGCGCTCCTCGCCGAGGAGGGCGCGGCCCTGCACGCCGCCGCCGAGCAGCGCGGCACCGACCTCTACTACGAGGCGGCCGTCGCCGGCGCCATCCCGTTGGTGCGGCCGCTGCGCGAATCCATGGCCGGCGACAAGGTCAACCGCGTCCTGGGCATCGTCAACGGCACCACGAACTTCATCCTCGACAAGATGGACACCAGCGGCGCCGGGTACAGCGAGGCACTCGACGAGGCGACCGCGCTGGGCTACGCCGAGGCCGACCCGACCGCCGACGTCGAGGGCTTCGACGCCGCCGCCAAGGCCGCCATCCTGGCCGGTATCGCCTTCCACACCCGCGTCACCATCGACGACGTGCACCGCGAGGGCATCACCGAGGTCACCGCGGCCGACATCGCCTCCGCCAAGCGCATGGGCTGCACGGTCAAGCTGCTGGCGATCTGCGAGCGGGCGGCCGACGGCCGGTCGGTCACCGCGCGCGTGCACCCGGCGATGATCCCGCTCAGCCACCCGCTGGCCTCCGTCCGGGAGGCGTACAACGCGGTCTTCATCGAGGCGGACGCCGCCGGGCAGCTGATGTTCTACGGCCCCGGTGCGGGCGGCTCGCCGACGGCGTCGGCGGTCCTGGGCGACCTGGTCGCCGTCTGCCGGAACAAGGTGAACGAGGCGACCGGGCCGGGCGAGTCCGCGTACACGCAGCTGCCGGTCAGCCCGATGGGCGAGGTCGTCACGCGCTATCACATCAGCCTCGACGTCGCCGACAAGTCCGGCGTCCTGGCCCAGGTCGCCACCGTCTTCGCCGAGCACGGCGTATCCATCGACACGGTCCGCCAGCAGGGCAAGGACGGCGAGGCATCGCTCGTGGTCGTCACCCACCGGGCACCCGACGCCGCCCTCTCGGCGACCGTCGAGGCGCTGCGCCGGCTCGAGACCGTGCGCGGCGTCGCGAGCATCATGCGGGTTGAAGGAGAGTAAGGAACATGTCTGCAATCGTCGACCGGCCCACCGGCACCCATCAGTGGCGCGGCATCATCGAGGAGTACCGCGATCGGCTGCCCGTGACCGCTGACACGCCGGTCGTCACCCTCCGCGAGGGCGGCACGCCGCTCGTGCCCGCGCAGGTGCTCTCCGAGCGCACCGGCTGCGAGGTCCACCTCAAGGTCGAGGGCGCCAACCCCACCGGGTCCTTCAAGGACCGCGGCATGACGATGGCCATCACCCGGGCGAAGGAGGAGGGCGCGAAGGCCGTCATCTGCGCCTCCACCGGCAACACCTCCGCCTCGGCCGCCGCGTACGCCGTCCGGGCGGGGATGGTCTGCGCCGTCCTCGTCCCTCAGGGCAAGATCGCGATGGGCAAGATGGGCCAGGCCCTGGTCTACGGCTCGCGCATCCTGCAGGTCGAGGGCAACTTCGACGACTGCCTGAACCTGGCCCGCGGGCTGTCCGAGAAGTACCCGGTGGCGCTGGTCAACTCGGTCAACCCGTACCGGATCGAGGGCCAGAAGACCGCCTCCTTCGAGGTCGTCGACGCGCTCGGGGACGCCCCCGACATCCATGTGCTGCCGGTCGGCAACGCGGGCAACATCACCGCGTACTGGCGGGGCTACCGCGAGTACGCGGACGACGGCGTCTCCTCCCGCCGCCCGCGGATGTGGGGCTTCCAGGCCTCCGGCGCGGCGCCGATCGTCCGCGGCGAGCCGGTGCTCGACCCGCAGACCATCGCCACCGCGATCCGGATCGGCAACCCGGCCTCCTGGTCGCAGGCGGAGGCGGCCCGGGACGAGTCCGGCGGCCTCATCGACGCGGTGACCGACCGTCAGATCCTGGCGGCCTACCGGCTGCTGGCCTCGCAGGAGGGCGTCTTCGTCGAGCCCGCCTCGGCCGCGAGCGTCGCGGGCCTGCTGAAGGCCGTCGAGGAGGGCAAGGTCGACCCCGGCCAGCGGATCGTCTGCACGGTCACCGGCAACGGCCTCAAGGACCCGGACTGGGCCGTGGCGGGCGCGCCGCAGCCGGTCACCGTCCCGGTGGACGCGGACGCGGCCGCCGAGCGGCTCGGCCTCGCCTGACCTCGGCCGACGCGTCGTACGGCGTTTCCCTCCGGGGTGCTGCCCGGTCCTCGTGACCGGCCCGGCAGCTCGGGGGGAAACACCAGGTCCGGCCCCTTCTCCCCGGGACATCCGGGGAGAAACGCCTCAAGGGAGCACAGGCTGGGTGCGACACGCATCGTGCGCCTCCCGTGCGCCCTATGTCGCGGCAGAACCTTCCTTCGATAGGCTGGTAGTCGAAACCCCGCCCCGCCGCAGCTTGCCCGCCATGATGCGCGGCCGCCGGGCCCCTGGCGGGGGACCTCCGGGATTCCTCACGGCGAGGCCCGGGGAGGAAGTCCGGGGAGAATTCCCACGTTCCACACAAGGAGAGTCATCGACCGATGGCCGGTCCCGCTTTCCGCGCCGCCGCCGTACGGGTGCGCGTCCCCGCCACCAGCGCCAACCTCGGTCCGGGCTTCGACGCCCTCGGGCTGAGTCTGGGGCTCTACGACGACGTGGTCGTCCGGGTCGCCGACTCCGGCCTGCACGTCGACATCGCCGGTGAGGGCGCCGAGACCCTGCCGCGGGACGAGAGTCATCTGCTCGTCCGGTCCCTGCGCACCGCGTTCGACCTGCTCGGCGGGCAGCCCCGCGGGCTGGAGGTCGTCTGCGCCAACCGCATTCCGCACGGCCGCGGCCTGGGCTCCTCCTCCGCCGCCATCTGCGCGGGCATCGTCGCCGCCCGCGCCGTGACGATAGGCGGCGCCGAGCGCCTCGACGACACCGCGCTGCTGGAGCTGGCCACCGAGATCGAGGGGCACCCGGACAACGTCGCGGCGTGCCTGCTGGGCGGGTTCACCCTGGCGTGGACCGACGCCGGTGCCGCCCGCGCGATCCGGATGACCCCTGCGGAATCCATCGTTCCGGTGGTCTTCGTGCCGTCGAAGCCGGTGCTCACCGAGACCGCCCGCGGCCTGCTGCCGCGCACCGTCCCGCATGTGGACGCGGCCACCAACGCGGGCCGTGCCGCGCTGCTCGTCGAGGCCCTCACCCGGCGCCCCGAACTGCTGCTGCCGGCCACCGAGGACCGGCTCCACCAGGAGTACCGCTCCCCGGCGATGCCGCAGAGCGTGGCCCTGGTCGCCCGGCTGCGGGCGGACGGCGTCCCCGCGGTCATCTCCGGCGCGGGCCCGACGGTGCTCGCGCTCGCCGACAGCAGCACCGCCGACAAGGTGGCGCAGCTGGCGGGCGAGGGCTGGGCGGCCAATCCGCTCACCCTCGACGCGGCGGGGGCGAGTGTCCTGCCGCTCTCCGGACGGGGCGGACACCCGGACGGCACCAGAACGCCCGACGGCACCGGTGAGGGCCGTATTCCCGGGTGAACACACGCTTGCCGGTCTTGAGTGAGGGGGAATGTTTTTGGATCCGGTAGTGTTAACCTCAAGTCTGCACCCGGCACCATTCAGGTGCGGTGCTCCGTGTCCCCCTTCGGGACCACCCCTCTTCCGGGAGCCTCCCAAACTGCCTGAGCAGCCTGCCTGAGCAGATTCGAGCACGCTCCGGAGTCGGCGCAATGCGCCGGAATTATCAATTGATCTCTCCGCCGTACCGGCGGACCACCGCCCCGGCCGGTCCGCAACCCAAGGACCGCAGCCGGACAGCACAACCGGTCGCCGAGCCAGACAGGCCGACGCCCGCTCCAGGGAAGGACCCTTCGTGAGCGACACCACCGATCTGATGGGCGTGACTGCCGACAACTCCGTCGGCGCTGCCTCCGCGCCCGCCACGGACGCTCCTGCCGCGCCTGCCACCGGTGCTGCCCCCAAGCGTCGCCGCTCCGGCACCGGCCTCGACGGCATGGTCCTGGCCGAGCTGCAGCAGGTCGCCTCCGGCCTCGGCATCAAGGGCACCGCGCGGATGCGCAAGAGCCAGCTGATCGAGGTCATCAAGGAGAAGCAGGCCGGGGGTTCCTCGGCCCCCGCCAAGGGCGACACCGCTGCCTCCGCCGCGGCCTCGGGCGAGACCAAGCCCAAGCGCCGCACCACCTCCAAGGCCCGTACGGGCGAGGGGGAGCAGAGCGCCGACGCGCCGGCCGCGAAGGCCGTGGCCCAGCAGCAGATCGACATCCCGGGCCAGCCGGCCAGCGACGAGCAGCAGCCGGCCGGCGAGCGCCGCCGGCGCCGCGCCACCGCGCAGGCGGGCAGCCCCGAGGCCGCCGAGA
This sequence comes from Streptomyces sp. NPDC002055, assembly GCF_040296705.1. Classification (NCBI taxonomy): domain Bacteria; kingdom Bacillati; phylum Actinomycetota; class Actinomycetes; order Kitasatosporales; family Streptomycetaceae; genus Streptomyces; species Streptomyces sp. NPDC002055. Next base: position 64,660 of record NZ_JBEOXS010000022.1, on the reverse strand, counting down.
GCGGCACCGACACCAAGGTCGAGGCCCGCGTCGAGGCGAAGTCCGACGCCAAGGCCGAGAACGCCGCCGACGCCGCCGAGGGCCGCTCCAAGAGCGGCGACCGCCAGGACCGCGGTCAGGGCGGTCAGGGCCAGAAGGGCGACCGCCGCGAGCGGGGCCAGCGCGACCGCCGCGGCAAGGGCGGCGACGACAACCAGGGCGGCGGCAACCGCCAGCAGCGGGACAACCGCGGTGGCGGCGGTGGCGGCGGCCAGCAGGACGACGACGACTTCGAGGGCGGCCGGCGCGGGCGCCGCGGTCGGTACCGCGACCGCCGTGGCCGTCGCGGCCGCGACGACTTCGGCAACGAGCCGCAGGTCTCCGAGGACGACGTCCTGATCCCCGTCGCGGGAATCCTCGACATCCTCGACAACTACGCGTTCATCCGCACCTCCGGCTACCTCCCGGGCCCGAACGACGTGTACGTCTCGCTCGCCCAGGTCCGCAAGAACGGCCTGCGCAAGGGCGACCACGTCACCGGCGCGGTCCGGCAGCCGAAGGAGGGCGAGCGCCGCGAGAAGTTCAACGCGCTGGTGCGGCTGGACTCCGTCAACGGCATGGCGCCCGAAACCGGCCGCGGCCGCCCGGAGTTCAACAAGCTGACGCCGCTGTACCCGCAGGAGCGGCTGCGCCTGGAGAACGAGCCGGGCGCACTGACCACGCGGATCATCGACATGGTCGCGCCGATCGGCAAGGGCCAGCGTGGTCTCATCGTCTCGCCGCCGAAGGCCGGCAAGACCATGATCATGCAGTCGATCGCCAACGCGATCACGCACAACAACCCCGAGTGCCACCTGATGGTCGTCCTGGTCGACGAGCGTCCGGAAGAGGTCACCGACATGCAGCGGTCGGTCAAGGGCGAGGTCATCTCCTCGACCTTCGACCGTCCGGCCGAGGACCACACCACCGTCGCGGAGCTCGCCATCGAGCGCGCCAAGCGTCTGGTGGAGTTGGGCCACGACGTGGTCGTGCTGCTGGACTCCATCACCCGTCTGGGCCGTGCGTACAACCTCGCGGCCCCCGCCTCCGGCCGCATCCTGTCCGGTGGTGTCGACTCGACCGCGCTGTACCCGCCGAAGCGCTTCTTCGGTGCCGCGCGGAACATCGAGGACGGCGGCTCGCTGACCATCCTGGCCACCGCGCTGGTCGAGACCGGCTCGCGGATGGACGAGGTGATCTTCGAGGAGTTCAAGGGCACCGGCAACATGGAGCTCAAGCTCGACCGGAAGCTCGCCGACAAGCGCATCTTCCCGGCCGTCGACGTGGATGCCTCCGGCACCCGCAAGGAGGAGATCCTCCTCGGCAGCGAGGAGCTGGGCGTGGTCTGGAAGCTGCGCCGGGTGCTGCACGCGCTCGACTCGCAGCAGGCCATCGAGCTGCTCCTGGACAAGATGAAGCAGACCAAGAGCAATGCGGAGTTCCTGCTCCAGATTCAGAAGACGACGCCGGGCATGAACAACGGCAACGACTGAGTCACCGGCTGACGGCGTCTCATCCGCCGGCCACATCCGGGGCCCTCCCTCACCATGCGGTGACGGAGGGCCCTGGTGCATGTCGGGACGCCCGTGACGGGACTGTTGAGCCGCGGTCGGGACGCCCGTGACGGGACTGCCCGGCCGCGGTCGGGGCGCCGGGGCGGGACGTGACATCAGGCCCCGGCGCGGGACCTGACGCCGGGCCCCAGGGCCGCCGCGAGCGGCCGCGGGCGCCATCTCCCGCCGTCCCGGCCCGCGTTGGCCGATCGAGGGCGTCACCCGGGCGCCTGCGCCCTTCCCGGGCCCGATGGCCGTCACCCCGCCGTGGTGCGGCCCGCGACGACGGCCGTCTTCCTCGTCGGCAAGAGGGTCCCGGAGAGACGTTGGCCACATCCGTCAAGATCGGATCTGGCCGGAAAGCGCCCCTTTTCTCCGGTCGAAACCGCAGGTGAGACCCGGCGTGCGCCACCGGCCGTCCGCCCTCCGTGTGCCGTCGCGCGCTGAGAGGCTCCTTAACGCGCCCGTGCCACCCTGCTGGGTGAGCCGTCGTCCTGACAGATGACGACTTTCCACGCCTGACCGTCTCGGCAGGGGGTAGCAGGACGGCCGAACAGCATTGCGAGGACTGAGGAACACATGGCCGACGAAGGTACGACAGCATCCGGTTCGGGACCTGGCCGAATACGGCCCACCGGGCGGCGGCGGAAGGTGCACGGCACCCGCCGGAAGGTCCTGACGGTCGTCGCCTGGTCGGCAGCCGGCGCGGCGGTGCTCTCCGGCGCGGGTCTCGGCTACGCCTACTTCCAGCTCAACGGGAACCTCAAGGGCGTGGACATCAACTCCGCGCTGGGCACCGACCGTCCGAAGAACGCCGACAACGGCTCGATGGACATCCTGCTCATGGGCTCGGACTCCCGCCAGGGCACCAACGGCAAGTACGGGGACGACGGCGGCGGCGCCCGCGCGGACACCGCGATGGTGCTGCACGTCTCCAAGGGGCACAAGAAGGCCAGCGTCGTCAGCATCCCGCGCGACACCATCGTCAGCCGCCCCGAGTGCCGGAAGACCGGCGGCGGGACCTCGCCGGCCGCCGAGCGCGCCATGTTCAACGAGTCGTACCAGATCGGTGGTCCGGCCTGTTCGGTGAAGACCGTCGAGAAGCTGTCCGGCATCCGCATGGACCACTACCTCGAGGTCGACTTCACCGGCTTCAAGAAGCTCATCGACAAGCTCGGCGGGGTGCCCGTCACCACCGGCAAGCCGATCCAGGACAAGAGCAGCCGGCTCGACCTGCAGCCCGGCAGGCACACCCTGGACGGCGAGCAGGCCCTCGGCCTGGTCCGCACCCGGCACGCCGTCGGCGACGGCAGCGACCTGGGCCGGATCCAGCTTCAGCAGGCCTTCGTCAAGGCGCTGATCCACCAGGCGGAGAACGTCGACCTGTTCGGCAGCCCGTCCAAGCTCTACGGCCTGGCGGACACCGCGACCCGGACCGTCACCACCGACTCCTCCCTCGCCTCCGTCGACGACCTCCTCGGCTTCGCCAAGGGCCTCCAGGGCATCGGTCCGAAGGACATGAACATGGTGACGATGCCGGTCACGTACGACCCGGCCGACCCCAACCGCGTCATCCCGCTGGAGAAGAAGGGCGCGCAGGTCTGGGAAGCCCTGCGCAAGGACCGCCCGATACCGGAGTCGGCGACCAAGGGCGCGGCCGGTGACAAGGCGGATGCCTCCAAGGTCGTCAAGAGCTCTTGACGCCCGCCCGGAACACTGTTCCGGCAGGTCACCGACGGTGACCGGACCATCGGCGCGGCCGGTGGAATAGATGCGGCCGACCCCCGGTTTTGGGAGATACGGCCAGTGCTGGCAGACTGGTATGTCGGCCCCGGTTCACGCACAGGTATCCCGCCTGTACGACCCGGAGCCCTCCCGAACCTAGGAGAATCCCTTGAAGCGCGACATCCACCCGGAGTACGTGGACACCCAGGTCAGCTGCACCTGCGGAGCCTCGTTCACCACCCGTAGCACCGTCACCGAGGGCGCCATCCGCGCCGACGTGTGCTCCGAGTGCCACCCGTTCTACACGGGCAAGCAGAAGATCCTCGACACCGGTGGCCGCGTGGCCCGCTTCGAGGCCCGCTTCGGCAAGGCCGCTGGCAAGAAGTAGCGACCCGCAGCGCCGGTCCTCGGTCGCCCCGCACAGGGGTGACCGGACCGGCGCTTTGTCGTCCCGCAGGCCCAGGCAACCCACGCATCCAGCCCTTCACTCAAGGAACGAGTCCCGATGTTCGAGGCGGTCGAGGAACTGATCGGCGAGCACGCCGATCTGGAGAAGCAGCTCGCCGACCCCGCGGTCCACGCCGACCAGGCCAACGCGCGCCGGCTGAACAAGCGGTACGCGGAGCTGACACCGATCGTCGGCACCTACCGGTCCTGGAAGCGGACCGGCGACGACATCGAGACCGCGCGTGAGTTCGCCGCCGACGACCCGGACTTCGTGGCCGAGGTCAAGGAGCTGGAGCAGCGGCGCGAGGAGCTGACCGAGAAGCTGCGGCTGCTGCTCGTCCCGCGCGACCCCAGCGACGACAAGGACGTCATCCTCGAGATCAAGGCGGGGGAGGGCGGCGACGAGTCCGCGCTCTTCGCCGGCGACCTGCTGCGCATGTACCTGCGCTACGCCGAGCGCCACAACTGGAAGACCGAGATCATCGAGGCCAACGAGTCCGACCTCGGCGGCTACAAGGACGTCCAGGTCGCGGTGAAGCTCAAGGGCAACGCCACCGCCGAGCCCGGCCAGGGCGTCTGGGCGCGGCTCAAGTACGAGGGCGGGGTGCACCGGGTCCAGCGGGTGCCCGCCACCGAGTCGCAGGGCCGCATCCACACCTCCGCCGCGGGCGTGCTCGTGCTGCCCGAGGCCGAGGACGTCGACGTCGAGATCAACGCCAACGACCTGCGGATCGACGTCTACCGCTCGTCCGGCCCCGGCGGCCAGTCGGTCAACACCACCGACTCCGCGGTGCGCATCACCCACATCCCCACCGGCGTCGTCGCCTCCTGCCAGAACGAGAAGAGCCAGCTCCAGAACAAGGAGCAGGCGCTGCGCATCCTGCGCGCCCGGCTGCTCGCCGCGGCGCAGGAGGAGGCCGAGAAGGAGGCCGCGGACGCCCGCCGCAGCCAGGTCCGCACCGTCGACCGCTCCGAGCGCATCCGGACGTACAACTTCCCGGAGAACCGCATTTCCGACCACCGGGTGGGGTTCAAGGCGTACAACCTGGACCAGGTGCTCGACGGTGAGCTGGACCCGGTGGTCCAGGCCTGCGTCGACGCCGACTCCGCCGCCAAGCTGGCCGCCGCCCAGTAGGGCGCGGTCCGCCGCACCACCCGCAAGCCGTCAACCCTGAGCCGTCGTCGGAGGACCGGATGTCGCAACAGTCCGGGGGGCACCACGACCCCCAGCCGCTCCGTCGTGAGCCGCACCCGCGCTCGGTGCTGCTCGCCGAGGTGGCGCAGGCCACCCAGCGGCTGGCCGACGCCGGCGTCCCCTCGCCCCGCTTCGACGCGGAGGAGCTGGCGGCGTTCGTGCACGGGGTGAAGCGCGGCGCGCTGCACGCGGTGTCCGACGCCGACTTCGACGCCCGCTACTGGGAGGCGGTGGCCCGCCGGGAGGCCCGCGAGCCGCTCCAGCACATCACCGGCCGCGCCTTCTTCCGCTACCTGGAGCTCCAGGTCGGCCCCGGTGTCTTCGTCCCCCGGCCGGAGACGGAGTCGGTGGTCGGCTGGGCGATAGACGCGGTGCGCGCCATGGACGTCGTCGAGCCGCTCATCGTCGACCTGTGCACCGGCTCGGGCGCCATCGCGCTCGCGCTGGCCCAGGAGGTGCCGCGGTCCCGGGTGCACGCCGTCGAGCTCGACGAGGGCGCGCTCCGCTGGGCGCGCAAGAACGTCGAGGGCTCGCGGGTGCGGCTGCACCAGGGGGACGCCTTCAGTGCGCTCCCGGAGCTGGACGGCCAGGTCGACCTGGTGGTCTCCAACCCGCCGTACATCCCGCTCACCGAGTGGGAGTACGTCGCCCCCGAGGCCCGCGACCACGACCCCCAGCTGGCGCTCTTCTCCGGCGAGGACGGTCTCGACACCATCCGCGGCATCGAGCGCACCGCCCACCGGCTGCTGCGCCCCGGCGGGGTGGTCGTCGTCGAGCACGCCGACACCCAGGGCGGCCAGGTGCCGTGGATCTTCACCGAGGAGCGGGGCTGGGCCGACGCGGCCGACCACCCGGACCTCAACAACCGTCCGCGGTTCGCCACGGCGCGCAGGGCCACGCCGTGACGCCCCTCGCCGCGACAGCGGCCGGACGACAGCAGACCCAGCAGGAGCCCCGGAACAGGGAGGCCCGTTAGATGGCACGGCGTTACGACTGCACCGACGCGACCGATCGCAAAACCGGTCTGCGGGAAGCCGCTTCCGCCGTCCGCCGTGGCGAGCTGGTCGTGCTGCCCACCGACACCGTCTACGGCATCGGCGCGGACGCCTTCAGCTCCGAGGCCGTCGGCGACCTGCTGGCCGCCAAGGGCCGCGGCCGCCAGATGCCCTCGCCGGTCCTGGTGGGCTCCCCGAACACCCTGCACGGGCTGGTCACGGACTTCTCCGAGCAGGCCTGGGAGCTCGTCGACGCCTTCTGGCCGGGCGCCCTCACCCTGGTCGCCCGGCACCAGCCGTCGCTCCAGTGGGACCTGGGGGAGACCCGGGGCACCGTCGCCGTGCGGATGCCGCTGCACCCGGTCGCGATCGAGCTGCTCACCGAGTTCGGCCCGATGGCGGTCTCCAGCGCGAACCTCACCGGGCACCCGGCCCCGCAGGACTGCGACGCCGCCCAGGAGATGCTGGGCGACGCGGTCTCCGTCTACCTCGACGGGGGCACCACCCCGGCCGCCGTGCCGTCCTCGATCGTCGATGTCACCGGCAGCGTGCCGGTGCTGCTGCGCGCGGGCGCGATCAGCGCCGAGCAGCTCCGGGAGGTCGTACCCGACCTCGAGGTGGCCAATTGACACTCCCTGAGGGGCGTGGCATAGCGGATCGTGGCGCGGCCGGTGCGGACGGCACCGGCGCCGCGCGCGGCACCTTCCGCATCCTCCACGTCAGCACCGGCAACGTCTGCCGCTCGCCGATCACCGAGCGGCTGACGCGGCATGCCCTCGCGGACCGCCTCGGCGAGCCCCTGGGCCCGCACGGCACCCGCGGCCTGATCGTGGAGAGCGCGGGCACCTGGGGGCACGAGGGGGCTCCCATGGAGGCCCACGCCGCCACCGTGCTCAGCGACCTCGGCGCGGACCCGGACGGATTCACCGGCCGGGAGCTCCTCGACGAGCACGTCATCCGCGCCGACCTGGTGCTGACGGCCACCCGCGACCACCGGGCGCAGGTCATCTCCATGGGTCACTCCGCGGGGCTGCGGACCTTCACGCTGAAGGAGTTCACCCGGCTGGTGCGCGCCATAGACCCCGCCACGCTGCCCGACCCGGAACCGGCGGGCGCGGTGGTGGACCGGGCGCGCTCCCTGGTCCGTGCCGCGGCGGCACTCCGGGGCTGGCTGCTGGCCCCCAGCCCCGAGGCCGACGAGGTGTACGACCCGTACGGCGCCCCCATCACCTTCTTCCGCAGCATCGGCGAGGAGATCAACCAGGCACTCGACCCGGTGGTCACGGCGCTCACGGGCGTCTCCGCGCGGGGCTGAGGCGCTTCCCGGGAGGCGACGGCTCCGAGCGACGGTCTCCGCTGAGCGTGCCTCGCGTCGGACGCTCTCCTCGGTGCCCTCGTACGGAGCCGACGCGTCCGCACCGAGCGCCTGCGCGGACGGCCGCCCTTGCCGCCGCTCCTGCACGGGTGAGGCGGCCCGGCACGGGTGAGGCGGCCCGCCACGGGTGAGGTGGCCCGCCCGGACACGCCCCCCAGCGGTGCTCCACGCCGCGCACCTGCGGTGACGGCGCTGCGGTCCTACATTGGCTAGTGCTGTGACCGGGAAGGTCCGCCGAAGCGTTCACGGCGTCCGGGACCGGGTCACCTCCCGAGGCGGCGGGGGAGCCGTCCCGGGCGGCGGGCCGTCCCGCCACCGGACGGCTCCGGCACCGCAGCGAGGTGCCGTACCGGGCGCGACGGGCGCCGGTGAGCCCTCCCGGCCCCGGCACCGGACCACCCCTCCATGCCCGGAGTCAGCCATGCCGGTCAGCACCGCGGACACCACACGCACCCACTGGGGCCCCGATTTCGACGCGCTGCGCCGCCAGGACCCCGAGCTCGCCGGGCTGCTGCTCGCCGAGCTCGAACGCCAGTCGGCCGGGCTCCAGCTCATCGCGGCGGAGAACTTCACCTCCCCCGCGGTGCTCGCGGCACTCGGCTCCCCCCTCGCCAACAAGTACGCCGAGGGCTATCCGGGCGCCCGCCACCACGGCGGGTGCGAGCTGGTCGACCTCGCCGAACGGCTCGCCGCCGAACGGGCCACCGCGCTCTTCGGCGCCCCGCACGCCAACGTCCAGCCGCACTCCGGATCCTCCGCCGTGCTCGCCGCCTACGCCGCTCTCCTGCGCCCCGGCGACACCGTGCTGGCCATGGCGCTGCCCCAGGGCGGCCACCTCACCCATGACTCCCCGGCGAACTTCTCGGGCCGGTGGTTCGACTTCGTCGGATACGGAGTGCACCCGGCCGGCCACCCGGAGGCAGGCGTGATCGACTACGCCGCGCTCCGCTCCCTGGCCCGCCGGCACCGGCCGAAGGCGATCGTCTGCGGCTCGATCTCCTACCCGCGGCACCCCGACTACGCCGCGTTCCGGGAGATCGCGGACGAGGCCGGCGCCTCGCTGATCGTGGACGCGGCGCACCCCATCGGCCTGGTCGCCGGGGGAGCGGCACCCAGCCCGGTGCCGTACGCCGATGTGGTCTGCGCCACCACGCACAAGGTGCTGCGCGGGCCCCGGGGCGGTCTGCTGCTGTGCGGCACCGGGCTCGCCGAACGGATCGACCGGGCGGTCTTCCCGTTCACCCAGGCCGGCGCCCAGATGCACACCGTCGCCGCCAAGGCGGTGGCCTTCGGAGAGGCGGCCGGCCCCGCCTTCGCGGCCTACGCCCACCAGGTGGTCGCCAACGCGCGGGCACTGGCCGACGGGCTGGCGGCGGAGGGCCTGGCGATCACCACGGGCGGCACCGACACCCACCTGATCACGGCGGACGTGGCACCGCTGGGCCTGGACGGGCGCACCGCCCGCGGCCGCTGCGCCGCGGCGGGGCTGGTGCTCGACACCTGCTCGCTGCCCTGCGGGGCCGCCCCGCCCGCCCGGGCGACGGGCATCCGGCTGGGCAGTGCCGCGGTGACGACCCAGGGGATGGGGGAGGCGGAGATGGCACGGATCGCGAAGCTGCTCGGGGCGGCCCTGCGGGAGGACCCGGGTGCCGGGCCGGGCGCGGCCGAGCTGGCGGCGGCCTTCCCGCCGTACCCTGCGCCCGTGGCCGCGTAGCGGGAGGGGCCGTGGAACCGTCGAGCCGGTCCGGGGTGTCCCACCTCATGTGCAGCCGTGTTCCGGCCACCCCGGCAGCCCTCCCGCGAGAAGCTAGGGTGAGGGGCTGAGATGGCCAGCGAAACCCCTGGGGCAGCCCGTGCGTGAATACCTGCTGACGCTGTGCGTGACGGCCGCGGTCACCTATCTTCTCACCGGACCGGTGCGCAAGTTCGCCATCGCGGCCGGTGCGATGCCGGAGATCCGCGCCCGTGACGTGCACCGCGAGCCGACGCCGCGACTCGGCGGCATCGCCATGTTCGGAGGGCTGTGCGCGGGTCTGCTCGTCGCTGCGCACCTCGCCGACGTCCGCAAGGTGTTCGAACTGTCCAACGAGCCACGGGCGCTGCTCTCCGGCGCCGCCCTGATCTGGCTGCTCGGCGTGCTGGACGACAAGTGGGGCGTCGACGCCCTGATCAAGCTCGGCGGGCAGATGATCGCCGCCGGCGTGATGGTGATGCAGGGTCTGACGATCCTGTGGATCCCGGTGCCGGGTGTGGGATCGGTCGCACTCACCCCGATGCAGGGCACGCTGCTGACCGTCGCCCTGGTGGTCATCACCATCAACGCGGTGAACTTCGTGGACGGCCTGGACGGCCTCGCCTCGGGCATGGTCTGCATCGCGGCGGCGGCGTTCTTCATGTACGCGTACCGCATGTGGTTCGGCTACGGCCTGGAGGCGGCGGCCCCGGCGACCCTGTTCGCGGCCATCCTGATGGGCATGTGCGTGGGCTTCCTGCCGCACAACATGCACCCGGCGCGGATCTTCATGGGGGACTCGGGCTCGATGCTGATCGGCCTGGTGCTGGCCGCGGGCGCGATCTCCATCACGGGCCAGGTCGACCCGGACGCCCTGAAGCTGTTCACCGGTTCGGAGCGGGCGGCGGTCCACGCCACGGTGCCGGTCTACATTCCGCTGCTGCTGCCGCTGACGGTGCTGATGGTCCCCGTCGCCGACCTGGTCCTGGCGATCGTCCGCCGCACCTGGAAGGGCCAGTCGCCCTTCGTCGCCGACCGCGGGCACCTGCACCACCGGCTGCTGGAGATCGGCCACTCCCACAGCCGGGCCGTCCTGATCATGTACTTCTGGTCGGCGCTGATCGCCTTCGGCGCGGTCGCGTACTCGGTCAACTCGGCCAGCGTGTGGATACTGCTGGTGATCGTCGCGCTGAGCGCCCTGGGACTGGTGCTGCTCCTGATGCCGCGCTTCACCCCCAAGGCACCGCGCTGGGCCTACGCGTTCATCCCGCCGCGCTACCGCAGCGGCGGGGAGTCGACGGTGGCGGCGTCGGGGCCCGGAGCACTCGCCTCCGACGCTGCTCCGGCGGACGCCGCGGCTTCCGGAACGGCCGTCTCGGGCACCGACGGGGAGGCGGAGCGGCGCGAGGGCGAGGAGCTCGCCCCGATGCCGGCGGGCGTGAACGGTGCCACAGCGATCGGCGCCCGCTCCCGCAACTGGTAACAAAAGGGACACGATGAAACCCGGACATGCTGCCCCTTAGCAGACATTCCAAAGGGCGTCAGCTCATTGGTGCGCGGGTTAGCTCGTATGTGTGACGGGTAGCACACCGGCTAGGTAAAGACCTCATCAAATAGTTTGTGATACCGTTCACGAAACCCGGTGCTAGAGCAGAAGGGCCGTCCCGCAACGGTCCGTTGCTGTGAGGTGCGCCCTCGGCCGGGCCCTACGCTCGTCCATGACGACACTCGTGCCCCCGTCTCCCGCCGGAGTTGCCGCCATGCCTGAGAACGACGCCCGCATGCTCCTACGAACCGCCGTGCCCACGGCCGCAGTCGGCGTGATCGCCGTCGTTGTCGGTTTCGTACTGGCCGGCGGCAAGGGGGCTATCGGCGCGGCGGTCGGTGTGGTGGTGGTCTCCCTGTTCATGGGGATCGGGCTGCTCGTTCTGCAGCGGACCGCGCGCACGTTCCCTCATCTGTTCCAGGCCATGGGCCTGTTGCTCTACACGACGCAGATTCTGCTGCTCTTCGTGTTCATGGCCGTGTTCAAGAACACCACGCTGTTCAATCCCCGGGCCTTCGCGATTGCGCTGATCGCCGCGACGCTGACCTGGGTCGGAGCACAGGTGCGTGCCCACATGAAGGCCAAGATCCTCTACGTCGAGCCCGCGTCCGCCGAGAGCCGGAAGTCCGAGCCGACAGGGTCGACGGCGTGACAGGTAGGGCCGGAATAAACACGGGCCTGAGCGCCTGCTATCGTCCGGTGCCAACTGCGGCATCGCGGGCGCAGGCGGCTGAGTCCCCCACTTTCACGGGACGGAACCGGCAGCCCATGCAGCTGATGCCTTTCAGGCCACTCGGCCAGGTGCCGACCAGCCGCCCTCACATTCGTAAGACCAGTCCAGTGCCGACCCGCGGCTCCGTGCCGTGCCGACACAACGAGGTTGCCGTACCCATGCGCCACGCTGAAGGAGCTCGCGGTGAGTGCTGACCAGATGCTCGCCTTCGAGACCGATTGCCACATCTTCGACGGGTGCGGCTTCAATGAAGTGTCCCCTGGCCTGCACTCCTTTGTCTTCAAGCCGATGTTCGAGGCCGGCGGCATCGAGTTCAACAAGCCGATGCTGCTGGCGCTGCTGAGCACGATCATCGTGGTCGCGTTCTTCTGGGCGGCGTTCAACAAGCCGAAGCTCATCCCCGGCAAGCTGCAGATGGTCGGCGAGGCCGGTCTCGACTTCGTCCGGCGCAGCGTGGTCTACGAGACGCTCGGCAAGCGTGAGGGCGAGAAGTACGTCCCGCTCATGGTCTCGCTGTTCTTCCTGATCTGGATCATGAACCTCTGGGCCATTGTTCCGTTCGCCCAGTTCCCTGCGCCTTCGATCATCGGATTCCCGGTCGCGTTCGCGGCGATCGTGTATGTCCTGTGGGTCAGCCTGACCTTCAAGCGGCACGGCTTCGTCGGTGGCCTGAAGAACATTGGCGGCTACGACAAGTCGCTCGGCCCGGTTCTTCCCGTGGTCATGTCGATCGAGTTCTTCTCGAACCTGCTGATCCGGCCGTTCACCCACGCGGTGCGGCTCTTCGCGAACATGTTCGCCGGTCACGTCCTGCTGCTGATCTTCACCATCGCCAGCTGGTACATGCTCAACGGCATCGGTATCGCGTACGCCGGCGTCTCGTTCGTCATGGTCATCCTGCTGACCGCCTTCGAGCTGTTCATCCAGGCGCTGCAGGCATACGTCTTCATCCTCCTGGCCTGCAACTACATCCAGGGTGCTCTCGCCGAGCACCACTGATCAGCAGCCAGCTCCCAAACCCGATAGGCGTCCGGTGGCCAACCCCCACCGGTCCGTGAAAGAGAAGGAAGAATCGGCATGTCCGCTCTCCAGACCCTCGCCGCAGACGCTGTCCAGATCAAGGGCAACCTCGGTTCGATCGGCTACGGCCTCGCGGCGATCGGCCCCGGCGTCGGCGTCGGCATCATCTTCGGTAACGGCACCCAGGCCCTGGCCCGTCAGCCCGAGGCCGCCGGTCTGATCCGTGCCAACCAGATTCTCGGCTTCGTCCTCTGTGAGGCGCTCGCGCTGATCGGTCTGGTCATGCCGTTCGTCTACCCGTACAAGTAATCGCGGCGTACGTCCCGCCCGATTCGACGAAAGGCATTGATGTGAGCGCTCTGGTACACCTGGCGCAGGAGGAGCAGAACCCCCTCCTCCCGGCGATCCCAGAGATCGTCATCGGCCTCCTCGCCTTCGCGATCGTCTTCTTCTTCCTCGCCAAGAAGCTCCTCCCGAACATCAACAAGGTTCTGGACGAGCGGCGCGAGGCCATCGAGGGCGGGATCGCCAAGGCCGAGGAAGCCCAGACCGAGGCCCAGGAGGTGCTCGAGCAGTACAAGGCTCAGCTCTCCGAGGCACGGCACGAGGCTGCCCGTCTGCGCCAGGAGGCGCAGGAGCAGGGCGCCGCGCTCATCGCCGAGATGCGCGCGGAAGGCCAGCGGCAGCGTGAGGAGATCATCGCTGCCGGTCACGCGCAGATCGAGGCCGACCGCAAGCAGGCGGCTCAGGCGCTGCGCCAGGACGTGGGCAAGCTCGCCACCGACCTGGCCGGCAAGCTCGTGGGCGAGTCCCTCGAGGACTCCGCCCGGCAGAGCCGCACGATCGACCGCTTCCTCGACGAGCTCGAGGAGAAGGCCGAGGCCACCCGATGAATGGAGCGAGCCGCGAGGCACTGGCCTCCGCACGTGAGCGTCTCGACGCGCTGACGGACAACACGTCCGTCGACGCCGCGAAGCTCGCCGAGGAGCTGGCCGCCGTCACGAGGCTGCTCGACCGCGAGGTGTCGCTGCGCCGGGTCCTCACCGACCCGTCGCAGCCCGGTGAGGCCAAGGCGGAGCTCGCCGCTCGGCTGCTGGGCAGCCAGGTCGGCGGCGAGACCGTCGACCTGGTCTCCGGCATGGTCCGCTCCCGCTGGTCGCGCTCCCGTGAGCTGGTGGACGCGCTCGAGGAGCTGGCGAACATCGCCGACCTCGTCGCGGCCCAGCGGAGCGACGCCCTGGACGACGTCGAGGACGAGCTGTTCCGGTTCGGCCGGATCGTCTCCTCCACGCCGGAGCTGCGGGCCGCGCTCACCGACCGGGTCGCCACCGTGTCCGCCAAGGCGGAGCTGGTGCGCACCCTGCTCGGCGGGCGTGCCAACCCGGTCACCGAGCGTCTCGTGGTGCGTCTTGTGACACATCCGCGGGGCCGTAGCCTGGAGGGAGGGCTCGACGCCCTCTCCAAGCTCGCCGCGGAGCGCCGGGACCGCATGGTCGCGGTCGTCACCTCGGCGGTGCCGATCAGTGACGGGCAGAAGCAGCGCCTCGGCGCCGCCCTCTCGAAGCTGTACGGCCGCCCGATGCATCTGAACCTCGACGTGGACCCCGAGGTCCTCGGCGGGATCCAGGTCCGTGTCGGCGACGAGGTCATCAACGGGACCATCGCGGACCGCCTCGAAGAGGCGAGTCGGCGGATGGCCGGCTGACGGTCACCAACTCAAAAGCAGCTGTAGAAAACGTACTGTTAGCGGCCCGAGTTGGGCCGTAGTCGCAGTGACATCTCGGGGGGTGACACCCCCGTACCCCCCAGAGAACACTTCGGGCCCAACAAGGAGAGCAGGGAACCCAGATGGCGGAGCTCACGATCCGGCCGGAGGAGATCCGGGACGCGCTGGAGAACTTTGTCCAGGCGTACAAGCCGGACGCGGCCTCGCGCGAGGAGGTCGGTACGGTCAGCGTTGCCGGCGACGGCATCGCGAAGGTCGAGGGCCTTCCCTCGGCCATGGCGAACGAGCTGCTGAAGTTCGAGGACGGCACCCTCGGTCTCGCCCTCAACCTCGAGGAGCGCGAGATCGGTGCGGTCGTCCTCGGCGAGTTCAGCGGTATCGAGGAGGGCCAGCCGGTCACGCGCACCGGTGAGGTCCTGTCCGTGGCCGTCGGCGACGGCTACCTGGGTCGCGTCGTCGACCCCCTCGGCAACGCGATCGACGGCAAGGGCGAGATCGAGACCGAGGGCCGCCGTGCCCTCGAACTGCAGGCCCCGGGCGTCATGGCCCGTAAGTCGGTGCACGAGCCGATGGAGACCGGCCTCAAGGCCGTCGACGCCATGACCCCGATCGGCCGCGGCCAGCGTCAGCTGATCATCGGCGACCGCCAGACGGGCAAGACCGCCCTGGCGATCGACACGATCATCAACCAGCGCGACAACTGGCGTTCCGGCGACCCGGACAAGCAGGTCCGCTGCATCTACGTCGCCGTCGGCCAGAAGGGCTCCACCATCGCGTCCGTGCGCGGCGCGCTGGAGGAGGCCGGTGCCCTCGAGTACACGACGATCGTCGCCGCCCCGGCGTCCGACCCGGCCGGCTTCAAGTACCTCGCCCCCTACACCGGCTCGGCCATCGGCCAGCACTGGATGTACCAGGGCAAGCACGTTCTGATCGTCTTCGACGACCTCTCGAAGCAGGCCGACGCCTACCGCGCCGTCTCCCTGCTGCTGCGCCGCCCGCCGGGCCGTGAGGCCTACCCGGGTGACGTCTTCTACCTGCACTCCCGCCTCCTGGAGCGCTGCGCCAAGCTCTCCGACGAGATGGGCAAGGGCTCGATGACCGGTCTGCCGATCGTCGAGACCAAGGCGAACGACGTGTCGGCGTTCATTCCGACCAACGTCATCTCCATCACCGACGGCCAGTGCTTCCTGGAGTCCGACCTGTTCAACGCGGGCCAGCGCCCGGCGCTGAACGTGGGTATCTCGGTCTCCCGTGTCGGTGGCTCCGCGCAGCACAAGGCCATGCGGCAGGTCTCCGGCCGTCTCCGTGTGGACCTCGCCCAGTACCGCGAGCTGGAGGCGTTCGCCGCCTTCGGTTCCGACCTGGACGCGGCCTCCAAGGCGTCGCTGGAGCGCGGTAAGCGCATGGTCGAGCTGCTGAAGCAGGGCCAGTACGCGCCGTTCTCCACCGAGGACCAGGTCGTCTCCATCTGGGCCGGCACCACCGGCAAGATGGACGACGTGCCGGTCGGGGACATCCGCCGCTTCGAGCGGGAGCTCCTCGACTACCTGCACCGCGAGCACAAGGGTCTGCTGACCAGCATTCGCGAGGGTGCGAAGATGTCCGACGACACGCTGCAGGCGCTGGCCGACGCGATCGCGAGCTTCAAGAAGCAGTTCGAGACCGCGGACGGCAAGCTCCTGGGTGAGGGCTGAGTATGGGCGCCCAGATTCGCGTCTACAAGCGCCGGATCAAGTCCGTCACCGCCACGAAGAAGATCACCAAGGCGATGGAGATGATCGCCGCCTCCCGCATCGTCAAGGCGCAGCGGCAGGTGGCGGCCTCCACTCCGTACTCCCGTGAGCTGACGCGCGCGGTGACGGCGGTGGCGACCGGCTCCAACGACAAGCACCCGCTGACCACCGAGGCGGACCGTCCGGTCCGCGCCGCGGTCCTGCTCATCACGAGCGACCGCGGTCTGGCCGGCGGCTACTCCTCCAACGCCATCAAGGCGGCCGAGGCGCTGACCCAGCGCCTCACCGCCGAGGGCAAGGAGGTCGTGCCGTACATCGTCGGGCGTAAGGGTGTGGCCTACTACAGCTTCCGTGAGCGCAAGGTCGCGGAATCCTGGACGGGCTTCACCGACAGTCCGACGTACGCGGACGCCAAGAAGGTGGCCGCTCCGCTGATCGAGTCCTTCGTCGCGGACACGGCCGAGGGCGGCGTGGACGAGCTCCACATCGTCTTCACCGAGTTCGTGTCGATGATGACGCAGCAGCCGGTGGACAACCGTCTGCTGCCGCTCAGCCTCGACGCGACGGAGCAGAAGCCGGAGGGCGGCAAGGACGAGATCCTTCCGCTGTTCGAGTTCGAGCCGTCGGCGGAGGACGTCCTCGACGCCCTGCTGCCGCGGTACGTCGAGAGCCGGATCTACAACGCTCTGCTGCAGTCGGCCGCTTCCGAGCACGCCGCCCGCCGCCGTGCGATGAAGTCGGCGACCGACAACGCCGAAGAGCTCATCAAGTCGCTCACGCGGCTTGCCAACGCGGCCCGCCAGGCCGACATCACCCAGGAAATCAGCGAGATCGTCGGTGGCGCGAGCGCCCTGGCCGACGCGACCGCGGGGAGTGACTGACAACTATGACCACCACTGTTGAGACGGCCACGGCGACGGGCCGCGTCGCGCGGGTCATCGGCCCGGTCGTCGACGTGGAGTTCCCCGTCGACGCGATGCCGGACATCTACAACGCACTGACCGTCGAGGTCGCCGACCCGGCCGAGGACGGCAAGCAGAAGGTCCTCACCCTCGAGGTTGCCCAGCACCTCGGTGAAGGTGTGGTCCGTGCGATCTCCATGCAGCCCACCGACGGTCTGGTCCGCCAGGCTGTGGTGACCGACACCGGGAACGGCATCACCGTCCCGGTCGGTGACTTCACCAAGGGCAAGGTGTTCAACACCCTCGGCGAGGTGCTGAACCTCCCCGAGGAGAACGGCAACGAGTCCGAGCGGTGGACGATCCACCGCAAGGCCCCGGCGTTCGACCAGCTCGAGTCCAAGACCGAGATGTTCGAGACCGGCCTGAAGGTCGTCGACCTGCTGACCCCGTACGTCAAGGGCGGCAAGATCGGTCTGTTCGGTGGTGCGGGCGTCGGCAAGACGGTCCTCATCCAGGAAATGATCATGCGTGTGGCCAAGCTGCACGAGGGCGTTTCCGTGTTCGCCGGCGTCGGTGAGCGCACCCGTGAGGGCAACGACCTCATCGGTGAGATGGAGGAGTCCGGCGTTCTGGACAAGACCGCGCTGGTCTTCGGCCAGATGGACGAGCCCCCGGGCACCCGTCTCCGCGTCGCGCTGGCCGGTCTGACCATGGCGGAGTACTTCCGCGATGTGCAGAAGCAGGACGTGCTGTTCTTCATCGACAACATCTTCCGCTTCACCCAGGCCGGTTCCGAGGTGTCCACCCTGCTCGGCCGTATGCCGTCCGCGGTGGGTTACCAGCCGAACCTCGCGGACGAGATGGGCCTCCTGCAGGAGCGCATCACCTCGACCCGTGGTCACTCGATCACCTCGATGCAGGCGATCTACGTGCCGGCGGACGACCTGACCGACCCGGCCCCGGCGACCACCTTCGCGCACCTCGACGCGACGACGGTGCTCTCCCGGCCGATCTCGGAGAAGGGCATCTACCCGGCGGTGGACCCGCTGGACTCGACGTCCCGCATCCTGGACCCGCGCTACATCACGCAGGAGCACTACGACTGCGCCTCGCGCGTCAAGGGGATCCTGCAGAAGTACAAGGACCTCCAGGACATCATCGCGATTCTCGGTATCGACGAGCTGGGCGAGGAGGACAAGCTGGTCGTCCACCGCGCCCGTCGTATCGAGCGGTTCCTGTCGCAGAACACCCACGCGGCGAAGCAGTTCACCGGTGTGGACGGTTCGGACGTGCCGCTCGACGAGTCGATCGCCGCGTTCAACGCGATCGCCGACGGCGAGTACGACCACTTCCCGGAGCAGGCCTTCTTCATGTGCGGTGGTCTCGACGACCTCAAGAAGAACGCCAAGGAGCTCGGCGTCTCCTGAGCCCCGTGCTCGAACGGTGTCAGGGGCGGGCCCGCCCCGCCCCTGACATCCGCGCCCGTTACTCTTGACACCCCAGTCCTTTACTGGACGCCTGCCACGGCAGGCGGAGACCCGAGGAGCCACGTTGGCTGCTGAGCTGCACGTCGAGCTGGTCGCCGCGGACCGCAGTGTCTGGTCCGGCGAGGCCACCCTGGTCGTCGCACGTACCACATCGGGTGACATCGGCGTCATGCCCGGCCACCAGCCGCTGCTCGGTGTGCTGGAGTCCGGCCCGGTGACCATCCGTACGAGTGGCGGCGGTACTGTCGTCGCGGCGGTGCACGGCGGATTCATCTCGTTCGCCGACAACAAGCTTTCCCTGCTGGCGGAGATCGCCGAGCTGGCGGACGAGATCGACGTCGCCCGTGCGGAGCGCGCCCTGGAGCGAGCGAAGTCGGACACGGACGCCGCCGCCGAGCGGCGCGCCGAGATCCGGCTGGTCGCGGCGACGGGCAGCCGCTGACGGCCCGGCGACACGACACTCTCCCCCGGACCCGGTCCGGGGGTGCTTCCTCAGCCGCGGACCGGCCTGGACTCCTCCAGGACGGTCCGCGGCTGAGGTGGATCCCGAGGTCATACTGGCCCGGCGAGATGAGGCGAGGAGGTCGGTGCAGATGTTCCTCGCACTGCTGCTGAGCAGTGTGGGCATCGCGCTCGTACTGCTGGGGCTGTTCGTCTTCGGCCTGCGCCGGAGACTGATCCAGCGGTCGGGCGGGACGTTCGACTGCAGCCTGCGCTGGAACGTTGCCGGGACCACCGACGAGGCCGAGGCCGGCCTGTCCGGGCCTGAGCCCGGCGGCCGGGGCTGGGTGTACGGGGTGGCGCGCTACAACGGCGACCGGGTGGAGTGGTTCCGGGTCTTCTCCTACGCGCTCCGCCCGCGCCGGGTGCTGGAGCGCTCCGCGATCGAGGTTCTCTCGCGCCGGACCCCGCAGGGCGAGGAGGAGCTGGCGCTGCTGTCCGACGCCATCGTGCTCCGCTGTCTGCACCGCGGCACCCATCTGGAGCTCGCCATGAGCGAGGACGCCCTCACCGGCTTCCTGGCCTGGCTGGAAGCGGCACCTCCGGGCCAGCGTGTGAACGTGGCCTGATTCTTCTCTTCCGGGCCCCGGACCCCGCCACAGGTCCGAAGCCTCAGCCGGACCATGGCCTCTCGCAGGGCCGAAGGCTCGCGACGACTTCCCGCCCGTCGGACGGCCCACCGCGCACGGTCCCGGCGCACACGCCCCCAACGGCTGGACACGCCCCATAGCGGCTGGACCGCCCCCCAGTGGTCGGCGCCCCCAACTGCCGGCGCTTCCAACTGCTGGACATGCGCCCTAACGGCCCACGCCCAACTCCCGTGCCAGGACGGCCGCCTGCACCCGGCTGCGCAGCTCCAGCTTGGCGAGCAGCCGGCTCACATGGGTCTTCACCGTCGCCTCCGCCATGGTCAGCCGGACGGCGATCTCCGCGTTCGACAGGCCCTCGCCGATGCACACCAGCACTTCCCGCTCCCTGCGGGTCAGCGCGTCGAGAACCGCCGGATCGGGGGCCTCCGCGGTCGGCGCGGGTGCCGCGCGGGGGGCGGCGAACTCCGTGATCAGCCTGCGGGTCACCGCCGGAGCGATCAGACCGTCGCCGCGGGCCACGGTGCGGACGCCCTCGATCAGCCCGGCCGCGTCGCTGTCCTTGAGCAGGAACCCGGCGGCGCCCGCGCGGAGCGCGCCGAAGACGTACTCGTCCAGGTCGAAGGTGGTGAGCACCAGGACGTCGGCCAGCTGCTCGGCGACGATCCGCCGGGTGGCGGAGACCCCGTCGAGCCGGGGCATCTGGACGTCCATCAGGACCAGATCGGGCCGGAGCTCGCGGGCGAGCCGGACGGCCTCCTCGCCGTCCGCCGCCTCGCCCACCACCTCGATGCCGGCGGCGGAGCGCAGGATCAGCACCAGACCCGCCCGGACGGCGGACTGGTCATCGGCCACGAGCACGCGGATGGTCACGGGACGGGGACTCCTTCGTCGACGGGCAGTTCGGCGCGGACCTGCCAGATCTTCCGGTGGCCGGCGGCCGTGGCGGGGCCGGCTGCGAACGTGCCGCCGAGCAGCGCCACCCGCTCCTCCATCCCGACGAGCCCGGAGCCCGAGCCGGGTGCCCGCGGGCCGGAACGGTCCCCGGCCTCGCTGGTCACCAGGACGGTCAGCGGGCCGCCGGGCCCCCGCGCGATGCGGACGGCCACCTCGCCGGGGGAGGCGTGCTTGAGCGCGTTGGTGAGGGATTCCTGCACGATCCGGTAGGCGGCCAGCTCGACGGGCGCCGGAAGGGCCTGCTCCGGGGCGCGGCCGTCGTCCAGCGCGAAGGTCAGTCCGCTGCCGGTGCCGTTCGTCCGCGCCTGGTCCAGCAGGGCGTCGAGGCTGTCGAGCGTGGGGGCGGCGGTGGGGGCCTCCGCGGCATCCGGGTCGCGGAGCAGCCCGATGAGGCGGCGCATTTCGGCCAGTCCTTGGACGCTGTTCTCCCGGATCACGGTGAGCGCCTCGTTCGCCGCCTTCGGCTCGCCGATGGACAGCGCGGCGGTGGAGTGGATGGCGATGGCGGAGAGGTGGTTGGCGACCAGGTCGTGCAGTTCGCGGGCCATCCGGGAGCGCTCGGCGGTCACGGCCTCCCGGCGGTCCATCTCGGCGAGCAGCGCGGTCTGCTCGGCGCGCAGCCGCGCGGCCTCCGCGGCGTCGCGGTGATTGCGGATGGAGGCGCCGGTCGAGGCCGGGCCGTAGGTGACCAGACCGGTCAACACGCCGATGAGCAGGGCCTCCGGCTGCCGGATCCAGACCAGCGCCACCAGGGTCGTGGCGACGGTGATGAAGCCGGTGATCACCGGGATGCGGCGGGCGGACGCGGGTGTCCCGTAGACCACGGCGGCGTACATGACGTCGGTGAACATCATCGTCGTCGCCAGACTGCCGGTCGTGAACTGGTCGCCGATCATCGCGGCGGTGGCGACCAGCAGGGCGACCGGCGGCGCGGACCGGCGGAACAGCTCGGTCGCGGCGGTCACCGCGATCGGGATCAGCGCGGTCCAGACCGGCAGGAGCGAGCGCCCTCCCCAGCTGTGCAGCCCGAGCGACCACAGCAGCACACCGCTGAGCAGCCCGCCGGCGGCGAGCAGCACGTCGTCACGGTGTGGGCGGGCGAAGGAGAGGGGCACCCCGCCATCCAACACGCCCGGCAGGGCCCGGCGCCTCCACGCGGGGGGTGAGACCGGGTACATCGAAGGATGCAGTGGCGGTTCGTCACTGGCGACGACGAACGGGGCCCGGACCGCGGCGATGCTGGAGGGGAACCGCGAGGAGGTCCCCGTCGTGATCGTCACGCTGATCATCGCCTGTGAAGTCGGCTTCTGGCTGCTGCTGGCCGGAGGCCTGAGCCTGCGCTATCTGGCCAAGATGCCCCGGACCGGAGCGGCGGTGCTGCTGTGTGAGCCGCTGCTCGAACTGGTGCTGCTGGTGGTCACCGCGATCGACCTGAAGAACGGCGCGGAGCCGGACTGGAAGCACGGTCTGGCGGCCGTCTACATCGGCTTCACCGTCGCCATGGGCCACCACTTGATCAAGTGGGCGGACGGGCACTTCGCGCACCGCTTCTCGGGCGCGCCGAAGCCGGCCAAGCCGCCGAAGTACGGGATGGCACGCACGGTGCACGAGTGGAAGACCGCAGGCCGCTGGATCCTCGCCGGAGTCGTCGCCATCGGCCTCCTCCAGTGCGCGGCGCTCTACGTGGGCGACGACGGGAACACCGAGTCGCTGCGGGCATGGCAGACCAGGATGGGCTGGCTGATCGGCATCAACCTCCTCATCGCCGGCAGCTACACGCTCTGGCCGAAGAAGGGCCCGGCGGGCGGGGGCGAGGTGGCCGCGGAAAGCCGCGAGAAGGAGCTGAGTTCGGGCCGGTGACGCGCGAGCGTCGGTGACTTCCGCAGCGGAGACGACGAACCCGGCTGCCCGCCCCGGACGGGGGCGGGGAGCCGGGTGTCGTGGGTACGGATGCCCAGGGGGCGTCAGCCGGACAGCGAGCCGTCCCGCACGGCGTCGACGAATGACGCCCAGGAGGCGGCGGGGAAGACGAGGGCGGGGCCGTCGGGGTTCTTGCTGTCGCGGACGGGGATGAGGCCGGTGATTCCGTCGGCGACCTCGACGCACTCGCCGCCGTTGGAGTTGCTGTAGCTGCTCTTGCGCCAGTTAGCGGTGCTCAGGTCGAGGGTGTTTCGCATGGCTGGTACTCCTCCATCGCCGATCGAATCAACGCCGCCGACTCTGCCAGCGAGAGGGCGTTCGCGCGCAGCACATCGTATCGGCGTCGGCGCTTCTTCACTGCTTCTGGATCTTCGTAGAGGTGACCGGCCTCGATGCCCTCCTCGTACGCCACGGCGGGGCCGTCCGCCAGGGTGAGTACGGTCAACGAGCCGCCGAGCAAAGGGTGTTCTCCGGCATCGAAGGGCATGACCTGCACCCTGCTGACCGGAGTATCCACTTGTTCGAGTAGGGAGGCCAGTTGCTCGAGCATGCAATTCCGGTCGCCGACTCTGCGTCGGAGTACGGATTCATCGAGTACTGCCCAGCGGCACGGAGGTGACTCGGACCTCAGACGCTCCTGCCGAGCCATCCGGGCCGCGACCCGTTCCTCCAACTGTTCCGGAGCCAGGTCGGGCTGGCAGCCGAGGAACGCGCGGGCATAGCCGGGAGTCTGCAGGAGACCCGGAAGAACCTGCGCCCCGTACTGCTCGATGTCCGTGGCCCTGGCCTCGAAGTCCATGTACCGCCGGTACTGATCCGGATGCGCCTCCCGCTTCGCCAGGTCGTACAGCCGGGCGAAGAGGCCGTCGGTTCCGAACGCCGCGTCCAGCGCCCTCGACAGCTCCGGCGGGGGCATCAGTTCGGCGGTCTCGACGCGTGCCAGGCCGCTCTTGCTGGAGTTCACGATCTTGGCCAGTTGCACCAGCGAGAGCTGCGCCGCCTCGCGGTGCCGACGCATCTCCGCGCCGTAGAAGTGCCGTGCGGAGCGGTCGGGGGTCAGTGACTGCGACTGGAACTTCACGTTCGAAACCTCTCGTCCCACGTGCGAGTTCGGGACGGTGCCTGCCGTCCCGCGGCCGACAGAGGGACGGTCACCGCCCACTCGGGCCGGATGGCACAACGCGTTCGTTGCCACACTCAAAGTAGTCGCCGCGTGGTCACCCGACAGCGGAACGGAGCGGGAGGACCCGTAGGCGTGACGGACCCCCGGCGCCGCGTGCCGGGGGAGGGGCCGACCTGAGGAGAGCAGCCGACATGAGTCAACGCATCGGGAGCCGGTGCCCGCAACGGCGCGGGCGTCGGCCACGGCCGACACCACCGGGGCAGTGCGCCCACGGCAGTGCGTGCCGTTGCGGGAAGGCGGTGGGACCGTGCGCCGGTTGACGTGTTCCGGGGAGTCGTTGCTCCCGTCGGCTCCGCTGCCCACCCCCGAGTCCCGGTTCCGGCTCCTGCCGTGGACGAGCCCCGACGGCAGGCCCTGCTATCTGAGTGCTGACAACCCCCGCAGCAGGCTGTCCCGGCTCGCGGACGATGTGGAGGCCGCGCAGCTGTCCTCCGGGGCTCAGGTGCTCGGCGGGGCCGAGGCCGTGCTCGCCGATCCCCGGGCCGGTGTCCGTGAGCTGCGCTTCACCACCGCGCGGCTGACCGAGTCCCTCCGGGACGCGCTGCGGGTCGCCGACAGCCGTGGCGGACGGCTGCCGATGCCGACGGAACCGGAGGACGGGGGCTGAGTCCGTCACCGGCCCCTGGATGCCCCGGGCTCCCGAATACCCCCGGCCCCCCGAACGCCCCGGCTCCCGGAGTCCCGGGGCCGGGTTCCGGCCGGCCCGTCGTCCTCAGCGGTTCTCGCCCGGCACCCACAGCACGTCGCCGATCTCCTTGTTGGCCGTGCGGGCCAGGATGAACAGCAGGTCGGAGAGGCGGTTGAGGTAGGTCGCGGTGAGCGGGTTCATGAGGTCGGCGTGCTGCTCCAGGGCCGCCCAGGTGGACCGTTCGGCGCGCCGCACCACCGTGCAGGCCTGGTGCAGCAGCGCGGCGCCCGGGGTGCCGCCCGGGAGGATGAAGCTCCGGAGCTTCTCGATGCCCTCCAGGTAGCGGTCGCAGTCCGCCTCCAGCTTGTCGACGTAGGTCTGTTCCACGCGCAGGGGCGGGTACTGGGGGTTCTCGACCACCGGGGTGGCGAGGTCGGCGCCCACGTCGAACAGGTCGTTCTGCACCCGGACGAGGACCGTCACGATCTCCTCGGGCAGCTGCCCGAGGGCGATGGCCACGCCGATCGCCGCGTTGGCCTCGTTCGCGTCGGCGTACGCGGCGATCCGCGCGTCGGTCTTCGCGGTGCGGCTCATGTCGCCCAGGGCGGTGGTGCCGTCGTCGCCGGTCCGGGTGTAGATGCGCGTCAGATTGACCATGGGTCGAGCCTAGGCCCTGTCGTCGGATTCCCGCCTGCTACGCGGTGTCTCGCACCCGCTCCCGACTGGCTGCAGCACACCGTGATGCGCGGCGTGCGGCGGGCGATGACGTCCGGGATGGGGCCCGCCGAGGCGTCCCGCGCGGTGCTCGACCGGCTCGACGCGATCGAGCATCTGCTGAGTGAAAACGTGCTCAACTACGCAGTCCGGTCAGCCGAATGAGTCGCGTCCGTGTGATGTCCGTCATGTGAGACGTGACGCGCATCTCTTCCCCGCCATCCGGGCCCTCACGGACGCTAAGGTCCGCCGGAGAGTCGAATCGTTCAGTTTTACCGGGGGGCGCCCCCCGGGTCGTCACGGCATAGGGAGCAGCAGTGGCCAGGAAGCTCGCCGTCATCGGAGCCGGACTCATGGGGTCCGGTATCGCGCAGGTCTCGGCGCAGGCGGGGTGGGACGTCGTGCTGCGCGACGTCACCGACGAGGCGCTGACCCGTGGCACCGACGGCATCAAGGCTTCGTACGACAAGTTCGTCTCCAAGGGGAAGCTCGACGCCGAGGCCGCTGAGGCCGCGCTGGGCCGGATCACCACCAGCACCGACCTCGACGCGGTCGCCGACGCGGACGTCGTCGTGGAGGCGGTGTTCGAGAAGATCGAGGTCAAGCAGGAGATCTTCCGTGCCCTCGACGGCCTGGT
The DNA here is from genome assembly GCF_040296705.1 of Streptomyces sp. NPDC002055. Lineage (NCBI taxonomy): Bacteria > Bacillati > Actinomycetota > Actinomycetes > Kitasatosporales > Streptomycetaceae > Streptomyces > Streptomyces sp. NPDC002055. The sequence continues at coordinate 39,346 of NZ_JBEOXS010000022.1, read as the reverse complement.
GAAGGAGGACGCGGTGCTCGCGTCCAACACCTCCGCCATCCCGATCACCAAGATCGCGGCCGTGACGAACCGTCCCGAGAAGGTCGTCGGCGCCCACTTCTTCTCGCCGGTCCCGATGATGCAGCTGTGCGAGCTGGTGCGCGGTTACAAGACCAGTGACGAAACCCTCGCCACCACCCGGGAGTTCGCCGAGAGCGTGGGCAAGACCTGCATCGTCGTCAACCGCGACGTCGCCGGCTTCGTCACCACCCGCCTCATCTCGGCGCTCGTCGTCGAGGCCGCGAAGCTGCACGAGTCCGGTGTCGCCTCGGCCGAGGACATCGACATCGCCTGCAAGCTGGGCTTCGGCCACGCCATGGGCCCGCTCGCCACCACCGACCTGACCGGCGTGGACATCCTGCTGCACGCCACCGGCAACATCTACACCGAGACGCAGGACGAGAAGTTCGCCCCGCCGGAGAGCATGCGTCGGATGGTCGACGCCGGTGACATCGGCCGGAAGAGCGGACAGGGCTTCTACACCTACTGAGGCGCCGTCACCCTCAGGGGTCACCCTTGAGGGTGAAATCTGTATCGGTTCGCTTACAGGCGGCAACTTTGCCGTCCGAGAGGCAGTCAGTTCTGTAGACCTTTGACCACGCACGCACCACATTCGGGGAGCGCATATGCATATCAGGGGCGACCACGCCGAGCTGGTCGTCGGGGGCCGCCTCGACGTCCGCAGCGCGGCGGACGCCCGAACGGCCCTGCACACCGCCGTCGACACCGGCCGGGGCGATCTCGTACTCGACCTGTCCGAGCTCGACTCCTGGGACGCCACCGGTCTCGGAGTCATCATGGGGGCGCACCGCCGGGCCGGCCGGGCGGGCCGCCGGCTCGTGCTGCGCGGCGTACCGCCCCAGATGCAGCGCCTCCTGGTCGCCACCCGGCTGCACCGCATCCTCTCCATCGAGGGCGGTATCGAAGCCGAGTCGCTGCCCCGGGTCTGACCCGCCCGGCCCGCCGGGGCGGCGCTCCGGGCGCCATCCTCACCAACATGTGACCTACTGCACCGCGTGGTCCCGCTCCTCTTGCTGGATACTGTGCGATGGTCCGGGGTTCGGCTCCCGTCGTGTTCGGGAGGCCGCGGCGGACCACCGGACCGGAAGCGGGCGGCGTGCGTGCGGAAAGGCCGGGAGCACAACGGCACGCGACCCGGATCTGGGGGGCTTTGAGCGATGGACCCGAACGACCGGGAGCCCGAGGAGCACGACCACGAGCTCCAGGGCCACGAGCTCCAGGGCCAGGAGTTCCCAGGCCGGGAGTTCCCAGGCCAGGAGTTCCAGGGCCACGAGCAGCACGATTCCGCGCGGCCCGGCGGCACGTCGCCCCGGCCGCCGCGCGAGGCGGTGACCCCCGCCTTCGCGCCCGGTGAGCGGGACGGCGGCAAGGGCACCGGCACCGTCCGCGCCGTCCAGCTCGAGGCGGGCGCGTACCTGGTGACGGTCAATCCGGTCGACGGCAGCGAGATCGAGCGCCGCCCGCCCGGCTACCGCACCGAGGACGCCGGGACGGACTCCGGCCGCCCCGGGCGCACCAGCGGCGAGGACCGCGACGCGCTGCGCCGGGCCGCCATGCCCCCCGTTCCGCCCGGCCCGGCGGCCCCCGCGCTGCCGCTGCTGGAGCGGGACGAGGAGCGCGAACGGCTGGTGCGGCTGCTCTCCCGCGGGCGGTCCGTACGCGTCACCGGGCCGTCGGGATCCGGCCGCAGCGCCCTCCTCGACGCCGTCGCCGCCGACTGCGCCGACCTCGCCCCCGACGGGGTGGTCCGGCTCTCCGGCTACCGCCGGACCCCCACCGAACTGCTCCACGAGCTCTGCGCGACCGTCCACCACGCCCCCCGGTACCGGCCCGGACGGGATGAACTGCTGGCCACGGTGCAGGGGATCGGCGCCGTCGTCGTCCTCGACGACCTCGAGTTCGGCGGTGGCGGCCTGGACGAACTGCTCGCCGCCACGCCCGAGTGCGCGTTCCTCCTCTCCGCCACGCCCGACGTGGCGGCGCCCGCCACGGACTCGCACCTCGAGGAGGTGTTCCTCGGCGGACTCAGCCGCGCGGCCTGCCTGGAGCTGCTGGAGCGGGCCGCGCAGCGCCCGCTCTCCGAGGACGAGGCCGCCTGGGCGGCGGACCTCTGGTTCGAGTCCGAGGGGCTGCCGCTGCGCTTCGTCCAGGCCGGTGCGCTGCTCCGGCAGCACGACGCCCGACGCGCGGAAGGCGACGGCCCGCTCGCCGGCGAGGGCGGCACCGGCGGCGCCGAGGGGACGGCGGACGCGGCCGAGGAGCCGTCCGGCGACGAGCGGGACACCCCGCTGCCGACCCTGCCCGAGGCCGCGGCGCCCGCCGCGCTGCTCGCCTCCCGGCTGAGCGAGGCGGCCCGCGACACCCTGCGCTTCGCGGTCGCGCTCGCCGGCGAATGCCCCCACCAGGCCCATCTGCCCGCCCTCGTCGGCGACACCCGGGCGGACGCCGCCGTCGGGGAACTGCTGGCCTGTGGACTGCTCACCCCGGTGGGGGCCCACTACCGCCTCGCCTCCGGCGTCGCGGAGCGCCTGGCGGACGCCGGCTACGCCGAGGACGCCGCCGGGCACGCCCACAGCGCCGCCCAGCACTACGCCTGGTGGACCGGGCACCCGTCCGTCACGCCGGAGCGGGTCGCGGCCGAGGCGGACGCGATCCTCGCCGCGATGGCCGTCCTCGTCGGCAGCGAGGAGGCCGGGCACCCGAGCGCGGCCGTGCTGCTGGCCCGTACCGCGGCCCCCGCGTTCGCCGCTTCCGGACACTGGGGCGCCTGGGAGCGCACCCTGCGGCACGGGCAGGAGGCGGCCCGGCTCTCCGGCGAGGTCGCCGAGGAGGCCTACTTCCACCACGAGTTGGGGGTGCTCGCGCTGTGCACCGGCCGGCTGGACCGGGCGCGCGCCGAGCTGGAGGCGTCCATCGCGCTGCGCGGCGCCCTGGCCGACCGCCGCGGCGCGGTGGCCGGACGGCGGGCGCTGGCCCTCGTCGCCGACCAGGCCGCCGGCTTCGTGCCCGGCACGGGCGGCCCGGCAGCGGCCGAGGAGATCGTGCAGACACCGGTCTCGCGGACGGCGCGGGTGACCGCGGCGCTCGCCCGGAAGTCACCGGAGGAGGAGGCCCGCACCGTCCCGGCCCGGCTCTCCGGCGGTTCCGCCGCCGCGGAGGCCGGCGGCGCCGGGAGCGCGGTCGCCTCCCCGGCGGCCGGAGCCGGGAAGCCGGGCCCTGCCGGGAAGCCGGCAGCGGGGAAGCGGACCGGCTGGCGGCACACGGTCCTCAGCGGCGCGCGGCGCAATGTCGTCGCGGCCGGTGCGGGCGCGCTGCTCGCGGCCGTGCTCGGCACCGTGGTGACCCTGGGGTTCGCCTCCGGCGGCGACGGCCGGCAGCCGGACCGGGTGCGGACCGAACAGTCCGCCGACACCGACGACGGCCGCAACGGGCTGATCGCCGACGAGCCGCCCGCCCAGGGGTCCACGAGCCGGCCCCGCACGCCCGTGGAGGACGCCGCCCCGGCCACGACGGACGGCTCGCCCAGCACCGGCGGCACCCCGAGCGGCACGCCGTCGACGAGCGGTGCGCCCAGCCCGTCGGCGTCGAGCGAGGATCCGGACGAGCCGACGGGGCCGCCCTCCTCCAGCCGGCCGCCGTCCTCGTCCCGGCCGCCGTCCTCCCCGTCCACCTCGCGTCCGCCGTCCTCCCCGGCGCCGTCGGGGACCCCGTCGGCCACGCCGAGCGGCACCACGTCGAACACCGGCGGCGGTTCCGCCTCCGGTACCCCCGACGGCACGCAGTCGGTGACCGGCAGCGCCCCGGCGCCGTCCGGCGCGGCGGCGCAAACGGCAGCCGGAGACACGGAAACGGCAGGCGGGGCCACGGGAACGGCAAACGGAGCCACGCAAACGGCAAGCGGAGGCACGGAAACGGCCCCGGTCGCCTGACCGGGGCCGTGCGCGGCGGGCCTGTCGCGCACCGGTGCCGCGGGCGAGGGCCCGGGGCACCGGCGGCAGGCGCGAACGGCGGGCCGTCCTGCAGGGAAGGCCCGGCCGCTCGACGGGTTTCCGGCCGGGCCGAAGGCTCAGAAGAGCCGGAGCTTGTCGTCCTCGATGCCGCGCAGCCCGTTGTAGTCGAGCACCACACAGCCGATGCCGCGGTCGGCGGCCAGCACCCGCGCCTGCGGCTTGATCTCCTGGGCGGCGAAGACACCCTTCACCGGGGCCAGATGCGGGTCGCGGTTGAGGAGTTCGAGATAGCGGGTGAGCTGCTCCACCCCGTCGATCTCGCCACGCCGTTTGATCTCCACGGCCACCGTGGTGCCGTCCGCGTCCCGGCACAGAATGTCGACCGGCCCGATGGCTGTGGGGTATTCACGCCGAATCAGCGAATAGCCCTCACCGAGGGTTTCGATCCGGTCCGCGAGCAGTTCCTGGAGGTGTGCCTCCACGCCGTCCTTGATCAGACCGGGGTCGACGCCCAGTTCGTGCGAGGAGTCGTGCAGGACCTCCTCCATGGTGATGATGAGCTTCTCGCCCGCCTTGTTCACCACGGTCCACACCTGGTCGTCGCCCTCTTTGAGGGTGCACGGCGGGGACATCCAGTTGAGGGGTTTGTAGGCCCGGTCGTCCGCGTGGATCGACACACTTCCATCGGCCTTCACAAGGATCAGCCGGGGTGCCGAGGGGAGGTGGGCGGTGAGCCGGCCCGCGTAGTCGACGGAGCAGCGGGCAATGACGAGACGCATGGTCGGCCACGCTACTCGACCGGGCCGGGTCCACGCGATTCGCCCTGGATGGACCCCTTCGGCGGTGGCCGGTTGTGTGCCCATTCTCCTGGTGCCGGGGCGGTGCTGGACATACCTTTGACGCGGGAAGTCGCCGAATGGGCACGCTGCGTCGCGAACTCCCGTCCCTGCCCGTAAGACCCCGGGACCCGGGGTCGCGAGAGGAGAACCCCATGTCGCTCGACGTCTCACCGGCCCTGCTCGAGAAGGCCGAGCGAGGCGAGGTCGACGAAGCGGAATTCGTCGACTGCGTCCGGACCTCCCTGCCTTACGCCTGGGAGCTGATCAGCTCTCTGGTGGCCCAGCTCAAGGTGGACGGCGGCGAGTTCGCCGACAACCAGGTGCCCCCGCCGGACGAGCAGGCGCGCGGCCAGCTCCTCCGGGCGCTGGCGAGCGACGCGATACGTGGCGCGCTGCAGCGGCACTTCGGCGTGCGGCTGGCGTTCCAGAACTGTCACCGCGTGGCGGTCTTCCCGGTCGACCCGTCGGTGGACGAGCGGCTGGCCCGGTTCACCTCCGTACGGGGGCAGCTCCTCAACCAGTCGCCCACCCTCCGGGACTGCTGACGGCGGCGGCACCGCTCCGCGTACCGGGGAGGTGCATCGGGCAGGAGCGGCAGCACCCGGCTGCCGGCGCCTGCGCGATGCACGGACCGGCGGGCCACCGCTGCCTCAGCACCGCATCGGCCTCAGCACAGCATCGGCAGCACCTCACCGCCCAGCCGGCGCAGATTCTCCTCGGTCGCGGCGAGGTCACCCGTGCCCTCCACCATGAGGGCGAACCGGCTGACCCCGGTGCTCTCCGCCGTGGCCGCCAGGCGGTCGGCGCAGAGCCTCGGGGGACCCACCGGGTGGAGCGCGCACAGCAGCTCGGTGTAGGCGTGCGGATCGCGCATCCGGCGCGCCCGGCCGTCGACCGTGACATGGGCGCCCAGCCCCTGGTGCAGCCAGCCGGGCATCGCCTTGGCCAGTGCCTCGGACGCCTGCGCCCGGGAGTCCGCGATCTGCAGCACGCCCGCCGACACGTGCCCGGCGGCCGCGACCTCCTCGGGTGAACGCCCGGCCGCCAGCGCCGTCCGCCGCCAGAGCGCGACCGCCTCGGCCTTCTCCTCGTCACCGCAGTGCATGCCCAGCAGCATCGGCAGCCCGCGCTCCGCGGCCAGCCGGACGCTCGCGGGGGAGGTGCAGGCGACCACCACCGGCGGGCCCTCGGGGGCTTCCAGCAGTTCGTCCGCCCGGGGTACGACGGGCACTTCGCGGAAGGAGTACCGCTCGCCGTCCGCCCCGACGCGCGGCTCCCGCAGCCAGCGCAGCAGCAGATCGAGGGATTCGGGGAATCCCGTCTCGTACGCCGGCAGGCCGGAGCCGAACACCTCCAGATCGACCCAGGGCCCGCCGCGGCCCACGCCCAGGGTGAACCGGCCGCCGGACGTCAGATGGAGCAGGGCCGCCTGCTCGCCCAGGGACACCGGGTGGGCGGTGGGCAGCACGCTGACCGCGGTGCCGACCCCGATCCGCCGGGTCCGGCCGAGCAGCAGCGCGGCCAGCGTGACCGCCGACGGGCAGACGCCGTACGGCACGAAGTGGTGCTCGGCGAGCCAGACCGCGTCGAGCCCCGCCTCCTCGGCGACCTCGGCCGTCCGCACCGCGCGGTGCAGTGCCTCCCCCTGCCCCTGGCCCGGGAACTGGGCGGCCAGTGCAAACGTTCCTACGCGCATCGCCTTCTGCCTCCTAGCGGCCGACGCGGCTCTCCCCCTGGAGGCATTAACGGCTGACACGTGCCAAAGGCACGGCCCGGAAAGAAGTTTTGCGGATTATCGGGGTGATCACGGGGTGGTCTCCGGGGTGCCTGCCGCCCCCGGTCCGCCGCGTACGCTGGGGCACGGCTCAGCAGACCCCGGAATGCTCGCGAGGTGCCCCGTGTCTCCGCGTCGAAACCGCCCCCGCGGCGGTGACCGCCCCACTCCGCACACCGACGGGGACCGCTCCGGCCCGCAGCGGTCGCTCCCCGGCCTCGCGGGCTGGGGCAGCACCGAGAGCTGGCAGGGCGAGGACTGGGTGGTGCGCCCGGTGGGCGGCGCGGCGGCGGCCAAGCACTACCGCTGCCCGGGGTGCGACCAGGAGATCCCGCCGGGTGTTCCGCATGTGGTGGCCTGGGCCCAGGCCCGGCCGGTCGACGACCGGCGGCACTGGCACCGGGCGTGCTGGAACGCACGGGACCGCCGCACCACGCGGGTGCAGCGGTCCCGTCAGGCTCCGCGGTACTGACGTCCGGCCCCGGTGGTCCGGGGCCCGGCCGCCGGACCGGATCAGACGTCGCGCTGGTGCAGCATCGCGAACGCGCCGGCCAGTGCCGCCGCCGTGACGCCCGCGAGGATCCAGAGCAGGTCCCAGCCGGTGCCGTCACCGCCGCCGCCCATCGGCATGCGGTAGAGCGAGGCGAGACCGTTCAGCGGGGAGTACTCGATCAGCTTCTCCCGCACGGTCTGCAGGCTCTCGGTCGCCATGAACAGGGCGAGCAGCAGCGGCAGCAGCACGACGCCGAGCATCGTGGTGATGGCGCCGGCCGAGTGCCGCAGCAGCGAGCCGACGGCGAGCGACAGCAGGCCGAGCAGCGCCACGTAGAGCCCCGCTCCGACGGTGGCGCCCAGCCACTCGCTGCCGGTGGCGATCACCACGCCGTCCACCACCGACCCCTTGGGGAGGGAGGCGAACTCCGACGGCTCCCGGCCGCCCAGCATGGACGACTGGATGAGCGCGGTCAGCCCGGTGGCCACCGTCGTCATGACGAAGGAGAGCAGGAAGAAGACCGTCGCCTTGGCCGCCAGCACCCGGCCGCGGGAGGGACAGGCGGTCATGGTCGTGCGGATCATGCCGGTGCCGAACTCGGAGGTCACCACCAGCACGCCGAGGGTGATGATGCAGATCTGGCCGAGCATCAGCCCGAAGAAGCCGCCCGCGAGGAGCGGGGTCTGGGCCTGCTCCGAGGAGCTGAGCCCGGCCGCGGTCAGCGCTCCGACGCCCACCACGATCAGGAACATGGTGCCGAGCGTCCACATGGTGGAGCGCACCGTCCGGATCTTGGTCCACTCCGAGGCCAGCGCGTGGAAGAAGTGGGTGCCGCGCACCGGAATCGGCGAGGCGTAGCCCCCGGGCGCCCCGGCGGCGAACTGCGGAGCCGGCGGCTGACCGCCGGGCCCCTGGTGCGGGGCCGGAGCGTGGCCCTGCCACGCCGGGGGCGGCACCGGTCCGCCCGGTCCGTCCGTCGGCGCCGTGCCCTGCTGCTGGTACGGGGTGCTCATCGGCCGTCCTCGCTGTCACGCTTCGTCATGTCGGGGGCGCCGGCCGGCGCCTGCGGCGCCGCCGGGGGAGCGGTGGGGGCGGGCTGCGCGGCCTGCTGCGGCTGCGCGTACGGGTTCGGCTGCCCGGGGGCGGCGCCGTACGGGCCGGCCTGCTGCGGCGGCGCGAAGCCACCGGGCGGCGGGGCATAGCCGCCGCCCGGCACCGGACCGCCCGGTCCCGGCTGTCCCTGCGGCGCGTAGCCCGGCGCGGGCTGTCCCGGCGGGGCGTACCCGGGGCCGGCCTGCCCCGGTATTCCGGGCTGGCCCGGCATTCCGGCCTGGCCCGGGGCTCCGGCGGACTGGTCGAGGGTGGAGCGGTAGTCCACGGCGCCCTGCGTCAGCTGCATGTACGCCTCCTCCAGCGACGCCTGGTGCGGCGACAGCTCCCACAGCCGGACGTCCGCCTCGTGGGCCAGGTCGCTGATCCGCGGCAGCGGAATCCCGCTCACCCGCAGCGCGCCGTCCGGCTCCGGCTGGATCCGGCCGCCCGCCTCGCCGAGCGCCGCGGTCAGCTTCTCCCGCTGCGCCTGGTCGCCCTCGGGGGTGCGGACCCGGGCGAAGTCGGCCGAGTTGGCCGAGATGAAGTCCTTCACGCTCATGTCGGCGAGCAGCTGGCCGCGCCCGATCACGATCAGGTGCTCGGCGGTGAGCGCCATCTCGCTCATCAGGTGGCTGGAGACGAAGACCGTCCGGCCCTCGGCCGCCAGCTTCTTCATCAGGTTGCGCACCCAGAGGATGCCCTCCGGGTCGAGGCCGTTGACCGGCTCGTCGAAGAGCAGCACCTGCGGGTCGCCGAGCAGCGCCGCGGCGATGCCGAGCCGCTGGCCCATGCCCAGGGAGAACCCCTTGGACCGCTTCTTCGCCACCTCGTGCAGGCCGACCAGGCCCAGCACCTCGTCCACCCGGGAGGCCGGGATGCCCGACAGCTGCGCCAGGCACAGCAGATGGCTGCGGGCGCTGCGGCCGCCGTGCACGGCCTTGGCGTCGAGCAGCGCGCCCACCTGGCGCGGGGCGTTCGGCAGCTTGCGGTAGGGATGCCCACCGATCGTCACCTGGCCGCTCGTCGGCCGGTCCAGCCCCAGGATCATGCGCATGGTGGTGGACTTGCCGGATCCGTTCGGCCCCAGGAAGCCGGTCACCGTCCCCGGTCGTACCTGGAACGACAGGTTGTACACGGCCGTCTTGGCGCCGTAGCGCTTCGTCAGGCCGACTGCCTCGATCATTATCCGCCCCTCGCCGGATGGGTCGGGGACACGAACGTCTGCAACGAACGTCTGCAGAGAGCCCCCGTAAGAGTTAGGAGGATAACGACAGCTTGACGGTTCCCGTCCAATCGCGCGGAGTGCGGGACGGGCCCGGACCGGTGCCGCCCGCCCACGGTCCGCGGTGGGACCGGCACGTGCCCTCGCCGCCGGAAAACCCCTGTTGATCAGCCGGGCGGCGTCCCGTCGAGCGGCGGCAGATCGTCGTAGAGCGGCAGGTCGTCGTCGAGCGGCAGATCGTCGTGGAGCGGCAGGCCGCCGTGGAGCGGCAGGCGGTGACGGTGACGCCCGGCGCCCCGGGCCGGATACGGCCCGAAGTCGGCCGGCGGCAGCAGGCCCTCCTCGGCGAAGAGCCGGGTGGCCCGCCGGCGCAGCTCCGGGTCGGCGCCCGCGCGGCGCACCCAGCTGAGCGCATCGGGCCCCAGCAGCGCCCTCAGCCGGGGCGAGGCGGCGAGCAGCGCGGTCAGCAGTGCGGCCTGGTCCTGCGTGACGGGGCGCGGCCCGCCGTCGGGGCCGACGAGCAGGCCGTGCCGGCTGACGTACAGTCCGGCGGCGGCCGGCCGTTCCCCCGACGGCAGGGTCATCGCGAAGCGGTCGCCGGGCAGGGTCACCCGCCGGTAGTTCGGGGCCTCCGAGTCGTCCACGGCGGCCAGCTGCTCCGGGTCCAGCCAGCTCAGCACGGCGACGGCCGCGGCGTCAGCCGTCCCCGACGGGTACGGGGCCCGGGCCACGTAGCCGGGGCGGCTGACGTGCCCGGAGCAGCCCACGGCGACCCCGGCCACCAGGACCGGCACCAGCGGCACCACCGCGGACACCCCGCGGCCGGTGAGCTTGTGGACGAGCTGCGCGGGGGAGGCGTTGGAGCCGACCGCGATCACCGGATGCCGCCGGCCGACGGCGGGCCGGCCCAGCGCGGCCAGCACCTCGTCCAGCGGGCGCCCCGGACCGCCGGTGCCCGCCACCGGCCAGGCGCCCGGCCGGCTCCGCCGGACGGCCAGCGGCAGCAGCTCCGCCCCGGTGAGCAGATACGGCCCGGTGACCGGACGGCCGGGGTAGCTCAGCGGCCGCTCGGCCGGGATCTCGGCGAACCCCAGGGCCGCCAGACGCCGGTCCGCCACCCGGGCCCCTCTCCCCGCGCGGGGTCCGGGGCGACGGAGGAGCCCCGGCCGCGCGGACGCGTCTCAGGCGTCGCGGCTGCGGATCACCAGGCAGCCGCCGACCAGTGCCGCCGCGATCCAGGCGACCATGATCGCCAGCCCGCCCCACGGCCCGTACGGCGGATTGTCGTCCAGCGGGGGAACCACCTGCATGACGGCGTTCCCGGCCTGGTCCGGGAGGTACTGGCCGATCTCGCGGGTGGCCTCCACATTGCCCAGGATGTTCGAGACCAGGAAGAAGAACGGCATCAGGATGCCGAGCGAGAGCAGCGGGCTGCGCAGCATGGCGGCGATCCCCATCGAGAACATCGCGATGAGCCCCATGTAGAGCCCGCCGCCGAACACCGCCCGCAGCACCCCGGGGTCCCCGAGCGCGGCCCGGTGCTCGCCCAGCAGGGTCTGGCCGAGGGCGAAGGCGCCGAAGCTGGTCACCATGCCCACGACGAGCGCCAGGGCCGAGGCCACGGCGACCTTGGAGAGCAGAAAGGTGCCGCGCCGGGGCACGGCGGCCAGCGAGGTGCGGATCATGCCGCTGCTGTACTCGGTGGAGACCACCAGCACCCCGAAGACGATCATCGCGAGCTGACCGATGCCCATGCCCGCGAAGCTGAGGAACGTCGGGTCGAAGGTGAGCTGCTCCTCCGCCGACAGATCGCCGAAGCTCGCGTTCGCCACGATGCTGATCAGCGCGCCCAGGGCCAGCGTCACCACGAAGGCCAGGCTCAGCGTCCACGCCGTGGACCGTACCGACCGGAGCTTGGTCCACTCCGACCGGAGCACCTGCGACACCGCCATCGCTCAGCCTCTCTTCCGTCCGTCACGGCCTGCCCCGCGCCAGTCGGCGCCCCACGCGGCCGGCTGCCCGACGGGCACCCGCGGCCCGGCCTCTCCGGTTCCGGCTCCCGGCCCGGCCTCCCCGGTCCCGGCTGCCGGGCCGGTCACCTCGCCCTCGCCGTGCGCGTGGTACTCCACCGATCCCGCGGTCAGCCGCATGAAGGCCTCCTCCAGGGAGGCGTGCTGCGGGCTCAGCTCGTGCAGCACCAGCCCGTTGCGGGCCGTCAGCTCGCCCACCGCGGCCGCGTCCGTGCCGTCCACCTCCAGCGCCCCGTCCACCCCGGCCACCGGGGTCAGCCCGGCCGTGCGGAGCAGGTCGCGCAGCCGTTCCGGTTCGGGGCTCCGCAGCCGGACGAACGAGCGGGAGTGCTCGGTGATGAAGTCCGCCATGGAGGTGTCGGCGAGCAGCCGGCCCTGTCCGATGACGACCAGATGGTCGGCGGTGAGGGCCATCTCGCTCATCAGATGGCTGGAGACGAAGACCGTCCGGCCCTCCGCCGCCAGCCGCTTCATCACATTCCGGATCCAGTGGATGCCTTCGGGGTCGAGCCCGTTGACCGGCTCGTCGAACATCAGGATCCGCGGGTCCCCGAGCAGTGCCCCCGCGATGCCGAGCCGCTGGCCCATCCCGAGTGAGAAGCCCTTGGCGCGCTTCCGGGCCACCGACGCCAGACCCACGGTGTCCAGCACCTCGTCGACCCGGCGGGGCGGAATCCCGTTGCTCTGCGCCAGTGCGAGCAGATGGTGGTACGCGCTGCGGCCGCCGTGCACCGCCCCCGCGTCGAGCAGGGCGCCGATGTCCGTCAGCGGGTCAGGCAGCTCCGCATAGCGCCGGCCGTCGATCCGGACGTCGCCGGCGGTGGGGTGATCCAGACCGAGCACCATCCGCATGGTGGTCGACTTGCCGGAGCCGTTCGGCCCCAGGAAGCCGGTGACGACCCCCGGCCGCACCGTGAAGGTCAGCCGGTCGACGGCCAGCGTGTCGCCGTACCGTTTCGTCAGCCCTTCGAGCTCGATCATTTCCACACGCTAGGCACAGCGCGGCGCCCCCCGCCACCGGAGAGGGGCGGAGGGCGCCGCGCACTACCTCGCCGGACCGGGGGCCCGGCGCAGGGCCTCAGCGGGTCTGCTGGGCGGGAACCCCGTGCGTGACCGTCTCCTCTTCGGGGCTGCCGGCCGCGGCGACCGCCGCACCGGTCAGCGTCGCCAGCATCTCGCGGACGTTCGTCAGCTGCGCGTTGATGCTGTCGCGGCGGTTGGTGAGCGCCGCCAGCTCCCGCTCCGACTCGCTGCGGACCCGGTCGGCCTTGGCGTTGGCGTCCGCCACGATGTCCTCGGCCTGGCGCTGCGCGGTCTCCACCGTCTGGCGGGCCCGGCGCTCCGCGTCCGTCCGCAGCTTCTCCGCCTCCAGGCGCAGCTGCTCGGCCCGGTGCTCGATCTCGGCGAGACGCTTCTCCGCCTTGGCCTGACGGGACGCCAGGTCGCGCTCGGACTGCTCGCGGCGCTTGGCGAGGTTGGTCTCGAAGTCGGCCGCCGCCTGCGCGGCCTTGGCCCGGGTCTCCTCGAAGAGGGTGTCCGCCTCCTCGCGCTTGGACTGCGCGTCCTTCTGCGCCTCGGACCGCAGGGACGCCGCCTCGCCCTTCGCCTTGTCGACGATCCGGGCGCCGTCGTCCTCGGCCTTCGCCTTGCGCTCGGCGGCGAACGTCTCGGCGTCGTTGCGCACCTGCTGCGCGGAGGACTCCGCCAGCTCCCGGTGCTGCTCGGCGGCCCGACGGGCCTCCTCGCGCAGGTCCTTCGCCTCTTCCTCGGCAAGCCGGAGGATCTTCTCCACCCGGGCGCCGAGACCGGCGTACGACGGCTCCGCGTCGTTGACCTGGGCCTGGGCATTCTGCGTCTCGAGATGCAACTCCTCGATGCGCTTTTCCAGAGAGGTGATTCGGGAGAGTGCACTGTCACGGTCGGCGACGAGCTTCGTGATGCGGTCGTCCACCTGCCCGCGGTCGTATCCACGCCGCACGAGCTCGAAGCCGAAGGGGGAGGAAGTGTCGCTCATGAGGTTCCTGTCGAAAGAGACCGGTGAGGTGATAGGTGGAATCCTAGGGGCGCAAGCGGCGTGTCATCGAGTCAACGCAGGTTTGATCTGGAGAATGACCCCTCTTTCGGGTGGCTCACCCCTCGGACTGCTTGCCACCCGAACGCGAAGCGCCTGCTCCGGCAGCCGCCTTGACGCCGTTCTCCTTGGTGCCGCCCGGTGTCTCAAATGATTCCAACGCCTCCAGCACGTCCTGGACACGGGAGATCTCCGCATTGATGTCCTCGCGGCGCCGCACCAGCACTTCGAGCTCGCGCTTCCCCTCGTCGAGCATCCGCTCGGCCTCCTCCGAGGCCTCGGTGCGCAGCTGATCCGCCTCCCGCAGGATCGCCGCCTTCTTCTGCTCGGCCTCCTTGAGCAGCCCCTCGGCCTTCTTCACCGCGGCGATCCGGACCTTGCTCGCCTCGCTCGTCGCGTCCGAGACCATCGACTTGGCCTTCTCCCCGGCCTCCGTCAGCTGGTCGTCGGCCGCCTTGACGAGCTTGTCCACCCGCTCGCCCGCGGACTTCAGGGCCTCCGCCGACTCCCGCCGGGCCCGCTCGTGCAGCTCCTCCATCTCGGCCTCGACCCGGGTCCGCAGCTCCTCGGCGCGCTCCCGGATCGCGGTGGCGTCCCGGCGGGCCTCGCCGAGCAGGGTGTCGGCGTCCGTACGGGACCTCTCCACCCGGGCGTTGGCCTCGTTCGCCGCCTCCGCGACGAGCCGGTCCGCCTCCGTGCGGGCGGCGCCCACCATCGTGTCGGCCTGCTCCTCGGCGGCCGCGGCGGTGCTCACCGCCTCCTCCTGGGCCTTGGCCATGAGCTGGTCCGCCTGCTCGGCGGCGTCGCCGCGGCGCTTGCCCGCCGCCTGCCGGGCCTCGTCCAGCAGCCGGTCCGACTCCTCCTGGGCCTCCTGGCGCATCCGCTCGGCCGCCGCCTCGGCGTCGGCCTTGATCCGGTCGGCCTCCGCCCGGGTGACCTGCGCGTGCTCCTGCGCCGAACCGACCGTGGCGGACGCCTCGTTGCGCAGGCGCTCCGCCTCGTTCGCGGCCTCCGTCATCAGACGGTCCGCCTGCTCCGCGGCCTCGCCGCGGCGCCGGTCCGCCTCCGAACGGGCCTCGTCCAGCGTGCGCGTGGACTCCTGCTGGGCCGACTCCAGCCCCTGGGCGGCCTCGGTGCGCAGCCGCTGGGCCTCCTCGGTGGCCTCGCCGACCGTGCGCTCCGCCTCGGCCGTGGCCTCGGTGACGAGACGGTCGGCCTGCTCGGCGGCCTCGGAGCGCTTCTGGTTGGCCTCCTCGCGTGCCGCCGACCGCAGCCGGTCGGACTCCTCGATCGCCTCCGAAACCGTCCGCTCCGCCAGCGACTTGGCGGCCTCCGCCTCGCCCTGCGCCTCGTGCCGGGTCCGCTGCGCGTCCTCGGACGCCCGCTCCCGCTCCGCGTAGGCGTCGGAACGGACCCGGTCGGCCTCCTCCTGCGCCTCCGTCCGGGTGCGCTCCGCCGCGTGCTCGGCCGCCGACCGCAGCCCGGCGATCTCCTCCTCGGCCTGCTCGTGCAGCCCCGCGACGGAGTCCCGCACCTGCTGCGCGGTCTGCTCGGCCGCGGACACCAGCTCCGCGGACCGCCGCTCCGCCTCCTCGACCAGACGCTGCGCCTCGGCCTGCGCCTCCTCGACCCGGTGGCGGGCCGTCGCCAGCAGCTCCTCGCTCTGCTCGCGCGCCGCCGACCGCTCCTGGTGCGCCTCCTCGCGGGCGTCGCCCAGCATCGTCTCGGCCTCGCGCCGGCGGCGGGACGCCTCCTCCTGGGCGGCGGCCAGCGCCTCCGCGGCCTCGGCGCCGGTGCGTTCGGCCGCCGCGGCGGCCTCCGCCCGCATCCGGTCCGCGGTCTCCAGGGCCTGTGCCCGCAGCTCCTCGGCCTCGGCCGCGGCCTCGCTGCGCAGCCGCACGGCCAGCGCCTCGCCCTCGGCACGGGAATTGGAGGCGTCCGCGGCGGCCTCGGTGCGCAGCCGCTCCGCCTCGGTCTCGGCCTGCTGCTGGAGCGTCCGCTGCCGCTCGGCGGCCTCGGTGCGCAGCCGCTCGGTCTCCTCGGCGGCCTCCTTCCGCAGCCGCTCGGCCTCCGTACGGGCCTCCCGCAGCGCCTCCTCGGCCTCGGTGACCCGCTCCTCGGCCGCGGTGTGCAGCCGGGTCAGCTCCTCCTCGGCCTCGGCCCGCCGGTCGCGGGCGGCCTGCTCGGCCTCCTCGCGCAGCTGCCGCGCCTCCTCGGCCGCCTCCTCCGAGGTCTTCAGGGTCTGTGCCGCGGCCTCCGAGCGCAGCTCCTCGGCCTCGGCACGGGCCCGCTCCAGGGCGTCCTCGGCCTGCCGGCGCAGCGTCGTGGCGCGCTCGATCGCCTCGGTGCGCACCCGCTCGCTCTCGCTGCCGGCGCTGGTCCGGAGCTGCTCGGCGTCCTCCTTGGACTTGGCGAGCAGCCCCTCGGCGGTGCTGGCCGCCTCCTCGATCTGCTGGACCGCCTCGCGCCGGGCCTCGCTGCGGATCCGCTCGCCCTCGGCGACCGCCTCCGACCGGAGCTGCTCGGCCTCGCCGCGCAGCCGGCGGGCCTCCTCCTGCAGTTCGACGGCCTTGGCGCGGTACTCCTTGGTGTCGTCCTTCGCCGCGCCCTTGAGCTGCTCCGCGCTGTCGTGCGCCTCGGCGCGCAGCCGGTCGGCCTCGGCCTCCGCCTCGCGGCGGATCCGCTCGGCCTCCTCGGTCGCGGCCCGGGTGGTGTCCTTGGCGTCCTCCGACGCCTTGGTCAGCACCTCCTCCGCGCTGCGGGCGGCCTTGGCGAGCTGCGCCGCGGAGTCCTCGGCGGCGCTGGTGCGGGCGGTCTCCTGGGCCTCGGCGAGGACCCGGTCGGCGTCCGCCTGGGCGTCGGTGCGCAGTTGCTCGGCCTCGGCCTTGAGCGCCTCGGCCTCCTTGGTGGCCTCGCCCACCAGCCGGGCGATCTGCGCCTTGGCGGTCCGGGTGCGCTGCTCGTTCTCCGACTCGGCGGTGCTGAGCCGCTTCGCCGCGGCGGCGGACGCCTCCTCGCGGACCCGGTCGGCCTCGGCCCGCGCCTCGCGCAGCGCCTCCTCGGCGTCCTTCATCCGCTGCTCGGCGGTCCGGGTCAGCTCGGTCGCCTGGCGGCGCGCCTCGTCCGACTCGCTGGTGGTGGAGGTGCGCAGCTGCTCCGCGTGGTCGGTGGCCTCCTGGGCCTGCGTCGACGCGGCGTTGAGCAGCCGTTCGGCGTCGGTCCGCGCCCGGCGCAGGATGCTCTCCGCCTCGCTGCGGGCCGCCTCGGACTCCGAGACCAGCCGCTCCCGGGCCTGCTCGGCCAGGCGGTGGGCCTCGGTCCGGGCGGCGGCCAGCGCCTGCTCGGACTCGGCCCGCGACTCCTCCATGAGCCGGCGGGCCTGGGCCTCGGAACGGGCCCGCAGCTGCTCGGCCCAGGCGACGTTCTCGTTGACGTGCGACTCGACGGTCTGCCGGCGCTCGGCCAGCTCCTCGTCCAGCCGCTGCCGCCGGGCCACCGCCTCGGCGTGCAGCTCGGCCTCCAGCCGGGCCTGCCGCTCGGCCTGGTCCTGCAGCAGGTGCTGGGTCTGGGCACGGGCCTCGCGCAGCTCGCGCTCGGCGTCCGCCCGCAGCTGGTCCGCCTGGATCTGGGCATTACGGAGCATCTGCTCCGCCTGATAACCGATGTCCCCGGTGTCATAGGCAGGACGGGTCGCGAGGTTGCGGCGCGCCTCGTGCAGCTTGGCGCGCAACACCTCGACCTGGTAGCCGAGGTCGTCGGCGTGCTGGACGGCCTTCTCCCGCTCGGTCTTCAGCCGCTCCATCTCGGCCTCGAACTTCGAGAGGTGGTCGTCAGCCTCGTAGCGGTCGTAGCCCCGCACTGCGCGGTCCCATCCGTCCCCTGGTCGCGTCGACACCGGCGATCGTCCTGCCTTTCCAGGAGCCGGCCCGTTCTCCGATCTGCACTGTCCTTCGCGGTACGTGCTCTGATGCTGCTCTAGTACGTGCCTGTCGGAGAATGGTGTCAGATCGTCGGCGAGGTATGGGTCACAGCCCCCAACCCGAACCCCGGCCGAGCGGCCACTCTACCGGCCGGGGGACGAAGAGGTCAGTGGTCGTCGGCGGAGGCGGGGTTGGCGGTGACCAGTTCGGTCAGGACACCGTGGCAGTCCTTGGGGTGCAGGAACGTGATCCGGGAGCCCATGGAGCCGGTGCGCGGCTCGTCGTAGAGCACCCGGACGCCCTTGCCGCGGATGTCCGCGGCGTCGGCGTCCACGTCCGCGGTGCCGAAGGCGATGTGGTGCACGCCCTCGCCGTTCTTGGCCAGCCACTTGGCGACCGTGGAGTCCTCCCGGACCGGTTCCAGGAGCTGGAGGTAGGAGGCACCGCCGTCCGAGGTTTCGTTGATCTTCAGCATGGCCTCGCGCACGCCCTGTTCCTCGTTGACTTCGGTGTGGAACACCTCGAAGCCGTACGTGGCACGGTAGAACTCAACAGTCTTGTCGAGGTCGAAGCAGGCGATCCCGATGTGGTCGATTCGCGTCAGCATGGCTCCAGTGCACCGCCCGTTCATGTGGTTACGCAACGTGCGCGCGATCACACCTGCTGACCGGTGACCAGGCGCGTACCGCTCAGTACATTGACGAAAACCCTCGTTAACTTCCTTCCCCCGAAGGGGCCGCACCATGACTGGTACGACCGGCACCACCTCTGTGATCGTCGCAGGCGCCCGTACGCCCATGGGGCGTCTGCTCGGATCCCTGCGCAGCTTCTCCGGAGCCGACCTCGGCGGCTTCGCGATCAAGGCCGCGCTGGACCGGGCGGGCATCGGCGGCGACCAGGTCCAGTACGTGATCATGGGCCAGGTGCTCCAGGCCGGAGCCGGCCAGATCCCCGCCCGGCAGGCGGCGGTCAAGGCCGGAATCCCGATGAACGTGCCCGCGCTGACGGTCAACAAGGTCTGTCTGTCCGGTCTGGACGCCATCGCGCTGGCCGACCAGCTGATCCGCGCGGGCGAGTTCGACGTCGTGGTCGCGGGCGGCCAGGAGTCGATGACCAACGCCCCCCACCTGCTGCCGAAGTCCCGTGAGGGCTACAAGTACGGCGCGGTCGAGATGCTCGACACCATGGCGCACGACGGGCTGACCGACGCCTTCGAGAACGTCGCGATGGGCGAGTCCACCGAGAAGCACAACACCCGGCTGGGCATCAGGCGTCCGGAGCAGGACGAGATCGCGGCCCAGTCCCACCAGCGGGCCGCCGTGGCGCAGAAGAACGGCCTGTTCGAGGCCGAGATCACCCCGGTGGAGATTCCGCAGCGCAAGGGTGACCCGGTGATCTTCGCCAAGGACGAGGGTATCCGGGCCGAGACCACCGCCGAATCGCTCGGAAAGCTGCGGCCCGCGTTCGCCAAGGACGGGACGATCACCGCGGGAAGCGCCTCGCAGATTTCCGACGGTGCGGCCGCCGTTGTGGTGATGAGCAAGGCCAAGGCCGAGGAACTGGGCCTGGAGTGGATCGCCGAAATCGGCGCCCACGGGAATGTGGCCGGCCCGGACAACTCCCTGCAGTCGCAGCCCTCGAATGCGATCGAACACGCCCTGGGCAAGGACGGTCTGACCGTTGGGGATCTTGATCTGATCGAAATCAACGAGGCGTTTGCCGCGGTGGCGGTCCAGTCAATGAAGGACCTGGGAGTTTCCTCCGAAAAGGTGAACGTCAACGGTGGCGCCATTGCCCTGGGCCACCCGATCGGCATGTCCGGTGCGCGGATCGTGCTGCACCTGGCGCTGGAGCTGAAGCGGCGGGGCGGCGGAACGGGTGCCGCGGCGCTCTGCGGCGGCGGTGGCCAGGGTGACGCCCTGATCATCCGGGTGCCGCGGAACGGGACGAAGTAGTCCGCGGGACGGTACGAAGTGGTCCGCGGAGCGGTGAAGTGGTCCGCGGGGCGGCGCGAAGCGGGCCGCGGGGCGGACGGGTCCGGGTTCCGGTCCGGAAGGATCCGGGCCGGAACGGTCGGAGGTGGTCCGCGGGCCGCGGGCCGCGGACGGTACGGGGCTGACGTGGAACGGCAGGAAGCCGGTCGCGGAACGGCAGAGGCCGGCGGTCGGTGCGACGGCTCGGGCGAGCGCGAGGAGCGGAACAGTGGTTGACGTCCCCACCCTGGTCGAGCAGGCACGCCAGGGGCGCCCCCGGGCCGTGGCCCGGCTGATCTCGCTGGTCGAGGGGGCGTCGCCGCAGCTCCGCGAGGTGATGGCGGCGCTCGCCCCGCTGACGGGCGGGGCGTACGTCGTCGGGCTGACCGGCTCCCCCGGAGTCGGCAAGTCGACCTCCACCTCGGCGCTCGTCTCCGCGTACCGGCGGATCGGGAAGCGGGTCGGGGTGCTCGCCGTCGACCCGTCCTCGCCGTTCTCCGGCGGTGCGCTGCTGGGCGACCGGGTGCGGATGAGCGATCACGCGTCCGACCCCGGGGTCTACATCCGGTCCATGGCCACCCGGGGCCACCTCGGCGGACTCGCCTGGGCCGCGCCGCAGGCGATCCGGGTGCTCGATGCCGCGGGCTGCGACGTGGTGCTGGTCGAGACCGTGGGTGTGGGGCAGTCGGAGGTCGAGATCGCCGCCCAGGCCGACACCAGCGTGGTCCTCCTGGCCCCCGGGATGGGGGACGGGATCCAGGCGGCGAAGGCCGGAATCCTGGAGATCGGCGACGTCTACGTGGTCAACAAGGCCGACCGGGACGGGGCCGACGCGACCGCGCGGGAGCTCAACCACATGCTGGGGCTGGGTGAGGCGCGGGCCGCGGGGGACTGGCGTCCCCCGATCGTGAAGACCGTCGCGGCGCGGGGCGAGGGCATCGACGAGGTCGTCGAGGCGCTGGAGAAGCACCGGGCCTGGATGGAGGAGCACGGCGTGCTCTCCGAGCGGCGGGCTCGGCGGGCGGCGGGCGAGGTCGAGACGATCGCCGTCACCCGGCTGCGGGAACGCATCTACGACCTGCACGGGGACCGGCGGCTCGGGGCGCTCGCGGAGCGGATCGTGGCGGGGGAGCTCGATCCTTACGCGGCTGCGGACGAGTTGGTGGCCGGGTTGACTGAGGGCTCGGGGAGCTGACTCGTCGGGCGCGGTTCGGTGCCCCTGATACGTGGTGGAGCCCCCGAGGTGGTCCTCGGGGGCTCCGGTGTTGGGGCGGCGCGTTGTGTGCGGCGTGCGGGTGCGTTGGGTGTTGTGCGGCGGCGGTGGTTGTGCGCCCGGGGCGCTGGGGGCGCCACGGGCGGTGCGTGGTGACGGGGGCCGGGGCACTCCGGGGTGTGGGGTCCTGGAACGTATATTTACGGGCCTGGCGGCCCACAAATACACGGCAGCTTCCAGGACCCCACACCCCTGCGACCCCGGCCCCCTCCCGCCGGTGAGCAACTTTCCCGGCTCTTGGGCGTTCCCCGCTACCGGACGGGGGAGCGGTTATCGGGCTTCCCCGTCCGGTGGTTGGTGGACGCGCTGCCGTCAGTCGTCGTCGGAGTCCTGGTCGTCGTCCGAGTCGTCGTCGTGGTCGGCGGTGACGGTGGCCTTGGCGGTGTTCTGGTCGACGCGGACGTCCTGGTCCTGGCCCTGCTTGTTCTGGAGCTCGACCTCCCAGGCGCCGTCGTCGAACTCGACCGAGGTGACCTTGCCCGGGGCGGCCTTCTGGGCGGCCGCGATGGCTTCGCGGGCGTCGGTCTTCGCGTTCTTCACGGCGTTGCCGTCGTCCTCCTGCTCGGCGTGGTTGCCGAGCACGCGGCCGTTGCCGGCGTCCAGCTTCAGCTCGTGCCAGGTGCCGTCGTCGCCGACGACGTCCACGTCCCAGACGACGCCCTTCGCGGTGTGGTCCAGCTCAGCCGAGGCGACGGTGCCCGGCTGGGCCTTCAGGGCCTTGGCCACGGCCTGTGCCGCGTCCGTCGTGGCGGCGCGTGCCTCGCGGACATCGTCCGCGTCCCGGTCGTCCCCGTCCCGGTCGTCCGTGTCGCGGACGTTCGTGGACGTGGCGCTGGTGGGGGTCTGCGCAGCCTCGTCGTTGCCGGGGACGGCGAAGGCCGAGACGGTGCCGCCGATCAGCGTCGCCGCGGTGACGGTGGCGATGACGATGTTGCGCTTCATGTGTTCCTCCCGCTGTGGTTCGGTATCGCAGTCGGTTGCGATGTGGACCACCGTGCCGAAGTGATGCTGAAGCGGGGCTGAAGCCTCCTGAAGCTCTCTTCAGGTGGGCTCTGGGAAGCTGGGCGCATGCGTTTGTTGATCGTGGAGGACGAGCGGCGCCTCGCGCTGTCGCTGGCCAAGGGCCTGACGGCGGAGGGGTTCGCCGTCGATGTGGTGCACGACGGGACCGAGGGCCTGCACCGGGCGAGCGAGGGCGCGTACGACCTGATCGTCCTCGACATCATGCTGCCGGGGATGAACGGCTACCGGGTGTGCGGGGCGCTGCGGGCCGCCGGGGACGACGTGCCGATCCTGATGCTGACCGCCAAGGACGGCGAGTACGACGAGGCCGAGGGCCTCGACACCGGCGCCGACGACTACCTGACCAAGCCGTTCTCGTACGTGGTGCTGGTCGCCCGGGTCCGGGCCCTGCTGCGGCGGCGCGGGCGGACCGCCTCGCCGGTGCTGACCGTGGGCGGGCTGAGCGTCGACACCGCCGCCCGCCGGGTCACCGTCGACGGCGCGGAGGCGACGCTGACCACCAAGGAGTTCGCCGTGCTGGAGCAGCTGGCGCTGCGCGCCGGCGAGGTCGTCTCCAAGTCCGAGATCCTGGAGCACGTCTGGGACTTCGCCTACGACGGCGACCCGAACATCGTGGAGGTCTACATCAGCGCGCTGCGGCGGAAGCTCGGCGCGAAGACCATCGGCACCGTGCGCGGGGCCGGATACCGGCTGGTGGGCGACCGTGCGTAGGGTCTTCGGCACCGTACGGGCCCGGGCGGCGCTGGGGGCGACGGCCGTGGTCGCGGCGGCTCTGATCGCCGCGGGTGTCGCCGTGCTGATGGTGCTGAGCGGCAATCTGCGCGACCAGGCGGACCTCCAGTCGCAGGTCGCGGCGCGGGAGGTCGCCGGGCAGGTGGCGACCGGGGCGCCGTACGGCCGGCTGGACCTGCCGGATGGCGACGAGCACCCCGTGCAGGTGGTCTCCGAGGACGGGGCGCTGCGGGCCGCCAGTGAGGATCTGCAGGCCGTCACCGGCACCGGGACCGCCGACGTGAAGCCGGGCGGCGCCGCCTCCCGGCCTCCGGAGGACGACGACGGGGACGAGGACGAGGAGGACGCCCCGCACAGCGGCGAGGTCTCCTCGGACGAGGGGGAGACCCGCGGTGGCACCGCGACCGTGGAGGGCGAGAAGCAGGAGTACCGCTTCGCGTCCGTCGAGGCGACCACACCGCGCGGGGAGACCGTGACCGTCCACGCGGGCTCACCGCTCGCCACCGAGCAGGGGGCGGTCGGCGAGGTGCGCATGGCGATGCTGATCGGACTGCCGCCGCTGCTGCTCGTGGTGGCCGGGGTCACCTGGCTGGTCACCCGGCGGGCGCTGCGCCCGGTCGAGGGCATCCGCGGCGAGATGGCCGCCATCACGGCCTCGACCGACCTGTCCCGGCGGGTGCCGGAACCGGACTCCCGGGACGAGGTCGCCCGGCTGGCCCGGACCACCAACGAGACGCTGGCCGCGCTGGAGACGTCCGTGGAGCGGCAGCGGCGCTTCGTCGCCGACGCCTCGCACGAGCTGCGCAGCCCGATCGCCAGCCTGCGGACCCAGCTGGAGGTGGGGGTCGCCCACCCGGAGCTGCTGGACGTCGAGGGCGCGGTGGAGGACACCGTGCGGCTCCAGCAGCTCGCCGCCGACCTGCTGCTGCTCGCCCGGCTCGACGCGGGGGAGCGGCCCCGGGAGGGCGGCACGGTGGAGCTGGCCGCCCTGGTGCGCGAGGAGCTGGCGCAGCGCGCCGGAGGGCCGGTGCGGCTGCGGGCCGAGGCGGTGGAGTCACCCCTCGACGTGGCCGGTTCCCGGAGCCAGTTGGCGCGGGTGCTGGGCAACCTGCTGGACAACGGCCGGCGGCACGCGGCGACGGAGGTGACCGTCTCGCTGCGGACCGAGGGCGGCTGGGCGGTGCTCGGCGTCGCGGACGACGGCAGCGGCGTGCCCGAGGAACAGCGGGAGCGGATCTTCGAGCGGTTCGTCCGCCTGGACGACGCCCGGAGCCGGGACGACGGCGGTGCCGGCCTCGGTCTGGCCATCGCCCGGGACGTCGCGGAACGCCACGGCGGCACCCTGACGGTCCGCCGGTCGGCGGCGGGAGGCGCGCTGTTCGAGCTGCGCCTGCCCGCCGGCTGAGCCGGGAGTTGGGCAGGGCCTAGCTGCGGCTGCGCTGGTCCCGGAGGTGGTCGGCCACCGGGGTCAGGGACTCCCGGAGCGCCTCCAGTTCGGCGGCCGGCAGCAGGTCGATGAAGTGCCGCCGGACCGAGGCGACGTGGTGCGGGGCGACCCTCCGCATCGTGTCCGAGCCCTCGTCCGTCAGGCAGGCGTAGAGGCCGCGCCGGTCGGACTCGCAGTGCTCGCGGCGGACCAGCCCCGCGTTCTCCATCCGGGTGATCTGGTGGGAGAGTCTGCTCTTGGACTGGAGCGTGGCGGCGGCGAGGTCGCTCATCCGCATCCGTAGCTCCGGTGATTCGGAGAGGTTGACCAGGATCTCGTAGTCGTTGTTGGTCAGGCCGAACGGCTGCAGATCCTTTTCGAGCTGGTGCATCAGCAGCTTGTTGACGTCCAGGTGGGTACGCCAGGCGCGCTGTTCGTCGTCGCTGAGCCAGAGGGTGGCCGTCTCGGTCTCCATAGAATGATTCTACCTACAAAAGTTGAAATACGGACCATTTTTGGTGTGTGGCGTCCGTTCCCCCGGGACGCCCGCCCGTGTGTGCAGGCGTTCGACGTTACACTCCGCAGACTACCGCTCACAGCCCGAAGCGACGCTGGAGGCCCCCCAGTGAACCCGGCAGCTGGGGCAGGCCGGGGGGCCCGGCGGGGGTGCCGCCGTGACCGCCGGAGTGGCCGCCGCCCGGCACGCCCTCCTGATGCGGCACCAGGCCGGTGTTCTGCTCGGGCATCAGCAGCTCGGTGGACTGGAGCAGTACCTGCCCCGCCCCCACGAACTCGAATTGGTGCTCCTCGCCCGAGGTGCCTCCGATGCCGGTCAGCGCGCGCAGCCCGCCCATGACCCCGCGCAGGTAGCCGTGGTCGTAGTGGTGGCAGGGGGAGGGGCAGTCGGCCCAGCCCACCAGGGCCTGCGGGTCGACCCGGACCGGCGGCTCCACGAAGACGACCGGGCCGTTCGACGCGGCGACGAACGTGCCGGTGCCGATCAGGGTGAGAAAGCCCGGGACGATCGACTGCTTGAGGGAGAGCCCCGGCTGGAAGGCCAGCAGGTTGCCGGCGCGGATGGTGAGGTTGCCGTCCTCGAGGTCGTAGGAGTTGACGTCGAAGGCCCGGTCGGCGAGGAGCATCTTGCCCTCGCCCTCGGCGACCACCCAGTCCGAGGCGTGCAGCGGGGAGTGGAAACTGCCCGCGACCAGCCGGTCGAGACGGCCGTGGCCGACGCCCTCGAAGTCGATCCGCCCGTAGTAGGCGATCATCTTCCCCTTCTGGAGGAACCACTGTCCCTTCAGGTCGACACAGAAGGTGTAGGCATTGACGTTGTCGTTGACCGGCAGGGTGTGCGGGTCGTGGACGACGGGGCCGGTCATAGCTTCTCCTCCGAGGCCTGTACGTACACCGCGCCGCTGCCGGAGAGCTCCAGTTGGAACGCCTCGCCCGAGCCGCGCCCCACCATGTCGCGCCAGCCGAGCGCGGTGGACAGCTTGTTCCGCACGTCCCCGTGGTGCGCGACGTACGCCTGCGGGTCGACGTGCACGGGGCGGTCCGGGGTGATGGGCAGCTCGATCACGCCGCCGTGGGCCATCACCGCCACCGAACCGTGCCCCTTGAGGGTGGTGGTGAACAGGCCCTGGCCCGTCACCTGGCCGCGCACCATGCCCATCACCCCGCCCTGCGAGCCCATGAACATCGTGCCCTGCTCCAGAGTGCCGTCGAAGGCGAGCAGCCGGTCCGCCTCGACGTACAGGGTGTCGCCCGCGAGCTCGATCACCTGGATGTGGTGGCCGCCGTGGCCGAACATCACGGTGCCGCTGCCCTCGACGGTCATCAGCGGCGTCGCCTCGTCGGCGATCCGGCGCCCGATCATCGAGGTCAGGCCGCCCTGGCCGCCCTGTGTGTTGGGCGTGAAGGTCACCTCGCCCCGGTAGGCGAGCATCGCGCCGCGCTGGCTGAACAGCCGCTCGCCGGGCCGGACCCGGGCCTCGACCATCTTGGGATTGATCTCCTGAAAGGGCATCAGGCCCCCCTCTCGCTGTGCGTCCGGCGGGTCCGGTGCTCCGGTGCGGCGGCGGGCGGCCGCCCGCCGGCCGGACGCGGCACGGCCGGCGGCGCGGTGGCCGGGTGTCCGGCGGTCGGCCGGGTCGCGCTCACACCTCACCGCCGAGGGTGTTCCGCTCGCTGGGCTGGACGTAGACCAGCCCCTCGCCCTCGAAGCGGATCTGGAAGGCCTCGCCCGAGCCCTCCCCGAGGAACGTCCGGAAGGTGACGCCCGACTGGAAGTGCTGCTGCAGATTCCCGGTGTGCGCCACGTACGCCCCCGGGTCCACCTGGAGCGGGTACCGGTCGCTCACCCGCAGCACCACCGCGGGGCCGTCGGAGAGGATCGCCGCCTGGCCGGTGCCCTCGACGGTCGTGGTGAACAGGCCGTTGCCCTGGGAGGCGCCGCGCACCCCGGTGAACGAGGTGCCGGTGCGCAGGGACGAGTCCGTGCACAGCAGATTGCCGGCCTCGACGTACAGCGTCTCGCCGCGCAGCGACACCAGGTTGATCTCGCTGGCGCGGTCCGCGAAGTAGCAGGTGCCGTGCCCCGACACCTCCATGACCTCCATCTGTTCGCCGGTGAGCCGGCGGGTCACCATGCCCCGGATGCCCTCGCCGCCGCCGGACATCTTCTTGAACGCCATCCGGCCGTCGTAGGCGACCATCGCGCCGTTCTTCGCCTTCACGGCGTCGCCGGTCATGTCGACGGCGAGCACCTTGCTGCCTTGGAGTCGAAACTGAGCCACGGGGATGAAGGTATCCGCCCGAAGCGGGTCCGAACAGGGCCATCGGCCCGGACCGGACCCGGGGGGCGGCCCGGGTCCGGGCGGCTGGCACAATGGGCCTTCGCTTGTGCAAGTGTTCACAAGCTGCGCCGCCTGCCGTGCCCGCCCGCCACTCGGAAGAGGTTCCCGTGGACACCAAGACCGCCACTGCCATCCGACGCCTGCGTCTGGTCTCGATGCCCGAGGCAGTGTCCTTCCTGCTGCTGCTGGTCTGCTCCGTGCTCAAGCGGACCACCGAGTTCAACGCGGTGCCGGTCATGGGCGCGGTCCACGGCCTGCTCTTCGTCCTCTACCTGGTCTTCCTGCTCGACGCCTGGAGCAAGACCAAGTGGCCGCTGAAGACGGTGGCCCTCTACTTCGTGCTGTCGGTGCTGCCGACCGGCGGTTTCGTCGCGGACCGGAAGCTCAAGCGCGAGGTCGAGGCCGAGGTGATCGCGAGCCGGGCGCGCCGCGAGGGGATCGTCAACGCATGATCGTCGCCTTCTCGGTCACCCCGCTGGGGGTCGGCGAGGACGTGGGCGAGTACGTCGCCGACGCGGTACGGGTGGTCCGCGAGTCCGGGCTGCCCCACCGCACGGACGCCATGTTCACCTCGGTCGAGGGCGAGTGGGACGAGGTCATGGACGTCGTCCACCGCGCCGTCGCCGCCGTGGAGGCCCGGGCGCCGCGGGTCTCGCTCGTGCTGAAGGCCGACATCCGCCCGGGGGTCACCGACGGGCTCACCTCGAAGGTCGAGACGGTGGAGCGGCACCTGTCGGCCTGACGGCGCGTGAGGACCTCCGCGACCGGGTGTCCGTCCGCCTGCGCGCCGGGTGTCGTGCCCGGTGCTCGTGCCCGGTGTTCTCACGCCGCTTCGGACGCCAGCGCGATCCCGAGCGGCGTGCGCTCGTACAGCACCTGGTGGCCGTAGCGGCTGGAGGTCAGCAGGCCCGCGTCGCGCAGCGCCGAGAGGTGCGCGGAGACCGAGGACGGCGCCAGTCCCAGCCGCTGGGCGAGCCCCGTCGTCGTCGCGGGCTCGGCGAGGGCGGTGAGCACGGTGGCCCGGCCCCGGCCCAGCAGGGTGGCGAGCGCGTCGGGGGTGGCGCCGTCCGGCTCGGACCACAGCCCGGCGGCGCCGCGCGCCGGGTAGGCCACGGTGGCCGGCCAGGACGGGCCCACGTCGCACACCACGTCCGGCCGGACGAAGGCGCTCGGCATCAGGAGCAGATCGTCGCCGTCGAGCGTGTGCTCCGGCGGGCCGCCGTGCCGGGACCGCACCGTGAGGGCCGTCTCCGACCAGGAGAGGCGGGGGTGCAGCTCGGCGAAGAGCCGTTCGGGCCCGCCGTCGGCCAGCCGTCCGGCGTGGAAGGCGATGTCGGCCTCCAGCAGGGCACGCAGCCGGGGCCAGTGCGGAGCGATCAGGACCTTCCACGCCAGTTCCAGCAGGGCCGCGAGGTCCGCGGCCGCGCGGGCCGGGTCGGCGAGCAGGGCCCGGCCGTGCCGGGTGTCGGCCGCGCCCGGGGTGGCGGCCAGGGCCCGGAGCAGCTCCGCGCGGACCCGCTCCGGGGCGGTGCCGCGCACCCGGTCCAGCTCGTCCTCGATCGTGGTGGCCGGGCCGCCCGGCGGCGGGCAGAGGAAGTCCGGGCCGCGGCCGCGCTCGGGCGTCAGGAGCCGGAGCGGACGGAGGTCGAGGCCGGCGGCGCCGTCCCGCAGCCGGCGCAGCCACGGGAGATGGGAGCCGTGGCGGTACGGGGCTCCGAGGGTGCGCACCGCCTCCTGGAGTTCCCAGAGCGGGGACAGGGCGAACCGGCAGTGCGGCCGGTCCTCGGAGTCGAAGCGGAGATGGAACGGCACGGGGCGCCCTCCCTCCGGACCGAACTTTCGGCTCAGTCCGAAACTGTGTGGTCGGGCCGCATTTACCCAGCAGGGTGCCGCTCATGCATCGGCTCGGTTCCGAACGGGCCGAACGGGTGACGGCCGGGGCGGGCGACGGGTGTGCGCGGCGGTGGGAGGAGGCGTTCCGGATGGCCGGCCGCCGCCCCGCCGACCGGCGGTTCCGCCGTGCGGCGGCGGGCGGGGCGGGGCGCGGTGTCCGTCCCGCGGCCCGAGGGCTGAGACGGGGCTGACCGCCATATGGCCGACCGCTAAGGTCGGTGGCGTGCCGAAGCCCCTCAGCCTGCCCTTCGACCCCATCGCCCGAGCCGATGAACTCTGGAAGCAGCGATGGGGGTCCGTGCCGTCGATGGCGGCCATCACCTCGATCATGCGGGCCCACCAGATCCTGCTCGCCCAGGTCGACGCCGTGGTCAAGCCGTACGGCCTGACCTTCGCGCGGTACGAGGCACTGGTGCTGCTGACCTTCAGCAAGGCGGGCGAGCTGCCGATGTCGAAGATCGGTGAGCGGCTGATGGTGCACCCGACGTCGGTGACGAACACCGTGGACCGCCTGGTGAAGTCCGGGCTGGTCGACAAGCGCCCCAACCCGAACGACGGGCGCGGCACCCTCGCCTCGATCACCGCGAAGGGCCGGGACGTCGTCCAGGCGGCCACCCGCGATCTGATGGACATGGACTTCGGGCTGGGCGTGTACGACGACGAGGAGTGCTCGGAGATCTTCGCCATGCTGCGCCCGCTGCGGGTGGCCGCGGCGGACTTCGAGGAGCGGTAGGGCCCGTCCGAGGAGCAGTGGGGCCTTGCCGGACCCGGGGCCGGCGCACGGCCGCTCCGGGGCGCATCGAGGGAGCGGGAGGGCGGCCGAAGATCGCCCGGAGCCTCCGGCTACGCTCGGTCCATGAAGAAGAGCGTGCTGACCCGCTA
Organism: Streptomyces sp. NPDC002055; assembly: GCF_040296705.1. Lineage (NCBI taxonomy): Bacteria > Bacillati > Actinomycetota > Actinomycetes > Kitasatosporales > Streptomycetaceae > Streptomyces > Streptomyces sp. NPDC002055. The sequence continues at coordinate 9,835 of NZ_JBEOXS010000022.1, read as the reverse complement.
CCGGGTCATGGCCTACGTCACCGCCGTGATGCTGCTCGTGCTGTGCACCTGCATGATCTTCAAGTACGGCTTCGACACGGGTGCGGACGTCACGTTCGTGGTCTCCCAGGTCCACGGCGTCCTCTACATCATCTACCTGGTCTTCGCCTTCGACCTGGGCTCCAAGGCCAAGTGGGGATTCGGCAAGCTGCTCTGGGTCCTCCTCTCCGGCACCATCCCCGGGGCCGCGTTCTTCGTCGAGCGCAAGGTCACCCAGGAGGTGGAACCGCTGGTCAGCGGGGGTACCCCGGCCGCAGCGCAGGCCTGAGACGACCGCCCGCACCGGAGTGCGGGCGGTTTCCCATCGACAATTACTAGGACGTCCTAGTAAATTCGAGGGTATGGACGCCGACGCCATCGAAGAGGGCCGCAGCCGCTGGCAGGCCCGGTACGACGCAGCCCGCAAGCGGGAAGCGGACTTCACCACGCTCTCGGGGGACCCCGTCGAGCCCGCCTACGGGCCGCCGGAGGGCTCGGAGGTGCCCGGCTTCGAGCGGATCGGCTGGCCCGGCGAGTACCCCTTCACCCGGGGCCTGCACGCCACCGGCTACCGCGGCCGGACCTGGACCATCCGCCAGTTCGCCGGGTTCGGCAACGCCGAGCAGACCAACGAGCGCTACAAGATGATCCTGGCCAACGGCGGTGGCGGCCTGTCCGTCGCCTTCGACATGCCGACGCTCATGGGCCGGGACTCCGACGACCCCCGCTCGCTGGGCGAGGTCGGCCACTGCGGAGTCGCCATCGACTCCGCCGCCGACATGGAGGTCCTCTTCAAGGACATCCCGCTGGGCGACGTCACCACGTCGATGACGATCAGCGGCCCGGCCGTGCCCGTCTTCTGCATGTACCTGGTGGCCGCCGAGCGCCAGGGGATCGACCCCGGGGTCCTGAACGGCACCCTCCAGACGGACATCTTCAAGGAGTACATCGCGCAGAAGGAGTGGCTCTTCCGGCCCGAGCCCCATCTGCGCCTCATCGGCGACCTGATGGAGCACTGCGCGCAGGGCATCCCCGCGTACAAGCCGCTCTCCGTCTCCGGCTACCACATCCGCGAGGCCGGGGCGACGGCCGCGCAGGAGCTCGCGTACACCCTCGCCGACGGCTTCGGCTACGTGGAGCTGGGCCTCAGCCGCGGCCTGGACGTCAACGCCTTCGCCCCCGGGCTGTCCTTCTTCTTCGACGCGCACCTCGACTTCTTCGAGGAGATCGCCAAGTTCCGCGCCGCGCGCCGCATCTGGGCCCGCTGGATGCGCGACGTCTACGGCGCCACCTCCGAGAAGGCGCAGTGGCTGCGCTTCCACACCCAGACCGCCGGGGTGTCGCTCACCGCCCAGCAGCCGTACAACAACGTGGTCCGCACCGCCGTCGAGGCGCTGGCCGCGGTGCTCGGCGGCACCAACTCGCTGCACACCAACGCACTGGACGAGACCCTCGCTCTGCCGTCCGAGCAGGCCGCGGAGATCGCGCTGCGCACCCAGCAGGTGCTGATGGAGGAGACCGGCGTCGCCAACGTCGCCGACCCGCTCGGCGGCTCCTGGTACATCGAGGCGCTGACCGACCGCATCGAGGCCGACGCCGAGAAGATCTTCGAGCAGATCAAGGAGCGGGGACGGCGGGCCGTGCCGAACGGCGAGCACCCCATCGGGCCGATCACCTCCGGCATCCTGCGCGGCATCGAGGACGGCTGGTTCACCGGCGAGATCGCCGAGTCCGCCTTCCGGTACCAGCAGGCCCTGGAGAAGGGCGACAAGAAGGTCGTCGGCGTCAACTGCCACACCCCCTCGGTCACCGGTGATCTGGAGATCCTGCGGGTCAGCCACGAGGTCGAGCGGGAGCAGGTCCGGGTGCTGGCCGGACGCAAGGCCGCCCGGGAGGACGACCGGGTCCGCGCCGCGCTGGACGCGATGCTGCGGGCGGCCCGCGACGGCGGCAACATGATCGAACCGATGCTGGAGGCGGTCCGGGCCGAGGCGACCCTCGGGGAGATCTGCGGCGTCCTGCGCGACGAGTGGGGCGTCTACACCGAGCCGCCGGGCTTCTGAGCCGCGGCAGGGTGTGAAGGGCCGTTTCCCCGGGGGCACCCCAGGGGGAACGGCCTTCGCCGTGCGGGGTGCGCCGCGGCCGGTTCGAGGACGAGGACCTCGTAGCCGGTGCCGACGATCAGCTCGCCGCCGGCGCCGACGGCCACCGCGTTCGTCCGGTGGGGCAGCGCGTAGTGCTGGACGAGGCGGCCGCCGAGCAGGTCCCACACCTGGAGATCGTGGTAGCCGACGGCGGCGACGACGGGGGTGCCGTCCCGCACCGTGCAGGCGAGGGCGTTGACCCAGGGCATGCCGGCGTCGAGCCGGAAACGCTCCTTCCGGGTCCGCAGGTCCCAGACGCTCGCGCCGTGGTGCGCGGAGCCGGTGATCACCACGGGCGTGTCACCGACCACGGTGCACACCATCGCGTTGATCTGGTCCGTGCACCCCACCAGCTCGCCCGGGGTCTCGCCGGTGAGCAGGTCCCAGAGCTGGACGGTGCGGTCGCCCGACGGCAGCCCGCCGTGCACGACGGCGGTGGGTCTGCCGTCCAGCACGGTGCAGGCCAGGAGGCCGGCGCTGCCCGCCGCCACCGTGATGTCCGGGATCATCCGACGGGTCGACAGACTCCAGGCGCGCAACGGCTGGGACTCCCGGCCGTAGGAGCGCTCGGCGATCACGGCGACCGGCTCGCCCCGCAGGACCGTGCAGGCGACCGCCGGCTTCCACGGGGACCCGGCGACCACCGTCCACGCCGTGCCGTCGGTCAGTCCGCGGACGCGCACGGTGCCGTCGTGGCCGCTCGTCACGGCCACCGGCGCGCCGTCCACCTGCACGCAGGCCAGGGAGTCCACCCAGCCGCCGTGGTCCTCCCACCGGGCCAGCGCTCTGCCGCTCGCGAGGTCCCACACCCGGACGGAGTGGTCGTGGCCCGCGGACACCGCGACGGGGACCCCGCCGACGACACAGTCGGCCACGCCCTCCACCGAGCTGTTGTGCCCGCCCGGATCGACCGCCTGCGGGCTCAGCACCAGGTCCCACAGCCGGACGGAACCGTCGCTGCTGGCGGTGACCACCACCGGGGCGCCGTCGAGCGTGGTGCACACCACGTGGTGCACCCAGTCGCCGTGGCCGTTGAGCCGGCCGAGCAGCGCACCGGTCCGCAGGTCGACGATCTGCACCCCGCCGTCGCCGAGACCCAGCACCGCGACCGCGGTGCCCTCGACCTCGGTGCAGGCGATGGCCGTGACCCAGCAGGCCGGCAGCGGGAGTTCCGACCGCGCGGTGCCGGACTCCGGGTCCCACAGCACCAGAGGCCCGTTCCGGACACCGAGGAGCACGGTCGGCAGGCCGTCGAGCCGGGTGCAGGCGACGGCGTAGGCCTCGGTGTCCGGTGCCAGGGCGCGGGTACGGCCGGTGCGCAGATCCCACAGATGCTCGCCGGGGTCGGTGCCGGGAGCGACGGAGAGGACCGTGTCGTCCAGCGCCAGGCACGCGATGCCGACGTCCTTGCTGGACCACCGTGATCCCTGCGCCGCCGCGGCGCGACGGAGGGCTCCGGTGCGCAGCTCCCAGAGCCACCGGGTGCCCCGGAATCCGTGTCCCACGACCACGGGGACACCGTCCACCGTCGTGCACGCGAGCCCCACCACGTGGTCGCCGGAGACCGGGAACCGGCGCAGCTCCGCCGCGGTCCCCAGGTCCCAGACCCGGACGGTGCCGTCCCCGCTGCCGGTCACCGCGACCGGGTCGCCGTCCAGCACCGTGCAGGCGATCGCGGTCACCGAGGCCGTGTGACCACGCAGCACGGCGACCCGGCTCCCGGTGCCGAGTTCCCGCACCTCGGCGAGGTCCGGCCGGGCGTTCGTCACGGCGACGGGCGTGCCGTCGACCACGGCACAGGCCAGCGCCGGCGGGTAGTCCGGCTCCGAGGCGATCTCCGCGCGGAACGCGGTGCTCGTCTGACTGCTCGTCGCCCACCGGGGCCGCCACTCCAGCCGCCGGTCCAGCTGCTCCCGGTGGACCGACGAGCGGAACCGCGCCGCGTCGACGGCCAGGATCTGCGCGCGCTCGGTGAACGTGGCGTGCCGGTACAGGTGGGCGCTCGTCCGGTACATCGCCCGGACCGCCGTCGCCGCCGGGCCGGTGACCTCCTCCAGCGCGGAGAGCAGGGCGTGGGGCTCGGTGTGGACCAGCAGCCCGGCGTCGCCCAGCAGCCGTTCGAACTCCCGGGCGGCGGTGGCGTGACCCGGGAGGTGGGACAGGACGTAGGGGTGGGCGCGCGGCCAGTCGCGCTCCCCGTCCGGCTCCGCGGGCACCGACGCCAGCAGCGCGTCGGTGATCCGCCGCTGGTTCTCGGTGTCCCGGCGCGGGTTGCGCAGGTACTCCGCCAGCGCCTCGTGGAAGAGGCGGAACACCGACCGCTCGTCGTCGACGGGCACCTCGACGACATAGGCCCCGGCGTGCCGGAACAGCCAGTCGATGTCCTCGTCCGAACAGGGCACCCCGGACAGCGCGGTGGCCAGCGGGCCCCACAGCGAGTCCCAGGGCAGGCCGTCGCCCTCGGCGTAGGCGAGCGGGGTGAGCAGCCGGCGGACCCGCTGCTCGTCCTCCCCGTACCGGGCGAGGTAGGCGTGGAAGGCCTGGCCGGCCTCCGAGGGCAGCCGCTCCTCCCAGCCCGGGACCGTGGTGTCCACCACCAGGTCGCCGTGGAGCAGCGCGCGCACGGTCATCCGGGCGACAAGGAAGGACCGGCCCGCCCGGCGGGCCACCGCGGCCGCGACGGCGGACGCCGGTTCGCCCGGACCCCGGTACGCGCACCCCGGAGCGTCCCCGGCGCCGGTCAGCACGCTCCGGACGTACTCCTCGACGTCCTCGGGGCCGGTGTACGCGTCGGTGTCGAGGTCGACCAGCTCCACCGCGCTGCCGAGGTCGGGCACGCTCTCGCGGCGGCTGCCCACGATCAGCCGGACCTGCGGCAGCGCGGAGAGCGGGCGGAGCAGTTCCCGGGCGATGCGCCGGGGTTCGCTCCCGCCGACGCCGGTGCCGGCCTCGTCGAGGGCGTCGATGAGCACGGTGCAGGGGGTGGCGCGGTCCGCGAGGCCGGAGAGCAACTGCTGGACGGTGTCCGCCGCGACGTCCAGCGCCGCGGCCAGCCGCTCGGCGAGGGCCTCCAGCGTGCTGCCGCGGGCGTGCACGGCGGCGGTGACACAGCCGGGCGGCGGCAGCACGTGGTCCGGAGCCGGGGGACGGCGGGCGGGGTCGGCGTCCGCCAGGGCCAGCAGCCGGCCCAGGACCGCGGACTTGCCGGATCCGGGGCCGCCGGTGACCACCCGTGCCCGGCCGTCGTGCTGCGGCCGGTGCAGCCATCCGGCGAGCACCGCCAGCGCCTGGAGCCGTCCGGTGAAGCGGTCCCCCTTCTCGCTGGCGTACTCCACGCCACGGCTCCGCGGGTCGAAGTGGGCCGCCCACTCCCGGGCCGCCCGGATGTCCAGCAGGTCCGGCGGCAGGCCCGGCCGGTGGGCCGGGTTGGGGAAGAACGGCGGCGGCACGCGCACATCGGTGGCGCTGCACCGGGCGCTCTGGTGCGGGTGGTGCGCGCGCAGGTGGGCGTCGACCCGGCCGGTGATCTCCACCGGGTCGAGGTGCGGCTGCCGCATCCCGGCCCGGCTGATGGCCAGCGCGTGTTCCAGCGCCGGGACGAACGCGTGGTCCACGGCCTGTTCCCGGGCCCGGGCGGCGGCCATCAGCCAGGGACCGTCGCCGTCGTGGGGGCGGGTGGCGACCAGATCGTGGGCGACGGCGGCCATCTCCGCGGTCCCCGCGCCCGCGTAGCAGGTGTCGAGGAGCATCAGGACGTGGCCGACCGGTGACGAGGCGAGCAGCCCGGCGAGGTCCCCGGAGCGGACCGCGGTGCTCTGCGGCAGCGCGATCCGGCTGCCGCCGCACATCAGATAGTGCTGCCGCCGCTGCGGGTGCTTGATGCCGTGGCCGGCGTAGTAGAGGACCAGCACGTCCTGTTCGGAGCGGTCGGGGTGCTGCAGCCACTCCTCCAGCTCGGCCAGGAGCCGCTGGGCGTCCGGGTCGCGGCCCAGGTGGGGCAGGATCCGCTGGTAGCCGAGCGAGGCGAAGAGCGCGGTGACGCGGTCCACGTCCTCGTCCACCCCGGGGAGCTCGCCGAGTTCCGGCTCGGCCGGGTAGTGGCGGGTCCCGGCGGCGAAGAGGAAACGCCGTAACTCTCCCGGGTCCAGGTCCGGGCCGGCGTGGTGGAGCGGCGCGGCGGTCACGGCGCGGGCTCCCCGGGGGCGGCCGGCTCCCGGACGCCCGGCCGCGCGGGGCCGGATGCCGTCCCGGCACCGCCCGGCTCCACGGTGTCGGAGAGCCCCTCGGCGATGGCGGCACCGGTTTCCACGGCCGTGAGATACGCCGTCATGCTGTGCATGGTGGTGCCGTTGTGCACCCGGTGGTCGCGGACCCGGGGCCCGAACCGCGGGGCCAGTTCGCGGACCAGGGCCACGATGTCACCGGCGTCGGCGACGTTGTGCCAGTGCCGCAGGCCCGGCGGCCAGACGCCGGTGCCCTCGCGCGGAGGAGGCTGGAGCCGGTCGAAGGTCAGGTTGCGGATGCCCAGCGGCGAGCCGAGCGTCACCAGCGAGGCGACCTGGCCGGTCCGCCGGGCGCACAGCGTCTCGTAGGCGACGACCGAGCCGAGGGAGTGGCCCACCACCACCCGGGTGTCGGGGCCGATCAGCGCATCGGTCCGGGCCCGCACCGCGGCCCGCAGATCGCCGTCCGTGAGATAGCGGCGGAACTGCTCGAGCCCGGCGATCAGCAGCGAGTCCGACACGGCCCGGAAGAACCGGGAGCGGGTGAGGGCGTCGAGGGCGCGCTGCACCGTGGCGGTCGTCAGCGGCCGGGAGGCGGCGTAGCCGAGCACTCCGCGCGTGGCGGCGTCCGGGCCGAGCACAGCCGGGTCGGCCGCCGCGGCCGCCTCCCACCAGGCCAGCAGCAGCTCCGTCTCGAACCCCGGCGCGACGTCGGTGGCTTCGAAGTCCGGTACGCCGCGCGCCCCGGGCCGGCGGAAGAGGTGTCCGTAGCCCACGCACGCCACATCGCCCGCCGCCAGGGGCCGGACCCGGCCGGCGAGTGCCGTGTCACGCTCCAGGGCCAGGTTCAGCCCGCCCCGCAGCGCGGGTTCCAGGGCCGGCAGCAGAGTCTCGGCGGTGTCCAGCTGCCGGCCGACTCCGTGCACCACCACGACGCGCGCCACCGGCGCCCCCTCCCGTACGGCGTTTCCCCGCGAATCACCCTAGACGCCGCGGAGATGAGAGGCAGTCAGTCGGGCGGATGTGCCGTGGTGCCCTGTTCGTCCTCGCCGGCCGTCGCTCCTGTGAAGCGGACCCGGAACAGCGCGCCGCCGCCCGGGGCCCGCTCCGCGGTGGCCTCCGCGCCGTGGGCCAGGGCGATCCGGCGGACCATCGCCAGCCCCAGGCCCGAGCCGGGCAGGGCGCGGGCGGCGTCCGCCCGGTAGAAGCGGTCGAAGACGTGGGGGAGGTCCTCGGCGGCGATGCCCGGGCCGTGGTCGCGGACGGTGAGTTCGCAGCCGCCGCCGTGCGCGGTGAGCGCCGCCTCCACCGGGCCGCCCGGCGGGCTGAACTTGGCGGCGTTGTCCAGCAGATTGCCCAGCAGCCGGCTGAGCCGGGCGGGCACCCCGGCCACCGTCAGCGGCTGTGCGGCCGGCTCGACCGCCACGGTGAACCCCACCGCGGGCCAGTGCTCCCGCGCCGTCCCCACCCCGTGCTCCAGCAGCGCCGACAGCCGGACGTCCTCCAGCAGCGGCTGCGGCTCCTCCTCCCGGGCCAGCTCGATCAGATCGCCCACCAGCCGGGTCACCTCCCGCATCTGCCGCTCCAGCGCGCCGGAGGCGCGCTCCCGCTGCGCCGGGGTCAGCCGGTCGCCGCGGGACAGCAGTTCGGCGTTGGTGCGCAGCGCCGTCAGCGGGGTCCGCAGCTCGTGCGAGGCGTCCGCGACCAGCTGCCGCTGCGCCGCCACCGACTGCTCCAGCTCGCCGAGCATGGTGTTGAAGCTCGCCGCCAGCCGGGTCACCTCGTCCTGCCGGCCGGGCGGGCCCGGCGGCAGCTCGATCCGGTGCCGGGCGTCGCGGGTCGCCGCGATCCGCTCGGCCGTCGCGGTCAGCCGGGCGACCGGCGCGAGACCGGTCCGGGACACCCAGTAGCCCAGCGCCCCGGCGAGCAGCACCCCCGCGCCGCCGACGCCGCCCAGCATCCAGGCGGCCCGTCGCACCCCCTGCTGCACCGTGTCGGAGCGCAGCGCCACCTGGAGCGCCCGGTCCTCCCCGAAGGGGGTGGTGAGCATCCGGGCCGGGTGCCCCTCCACGCCGATGTTGCTGTAGTACGGGGCGCGGTCGCCGGTCGCGACCTCCCGGACGGGTGCGGTCACCGCCAGGGGATACGGCGCGGACGGATCGCGGGCCGGGTCGGCGGGGACGATCTGCGAGCAGGCGGGCGCCGAGAGGAAGACGCACTCGCCGTACACCACTTGGGGTCCGTCGTCGCGGTTCTGCTGCTGCACCAGCGTCGCCGACTGGGTGAGGTGGAGGTCCAGCTGGTGGTACAGCTCGTGCCGGATCACCAGGAAGGCCGCCCAGCAGACCCCGACCGCGACCAGGGCCACCGCGGCCGAGGCGACCGCCGCCAGCCGGGTCCGCAGCGGCCTGTGGCGGCGCCAGCGGGCACCGAGCGACCGGCGGCCGGTCATGCGAGGTCCAGCCGGTAGCCGACGCCGTGCACGGTGTGGACGAGCCGCGGCTCGCCGCCCGCCTCCAGCTTGCGGCGCAGATAACCGACGTAGACCGCCAGGGAGTTGGTGTCCGGGCCGAACGCGGCGCCCCAGACCCGCTCCAGGATCAGCTCCCGCGGCAGCACCTGGCCGGGGTGGGCGAGCAGCAGTTCCAGCAGGGCGAACTCGGTCCGGCTGAACTCCACCCGCCGTCCGCCGCGCGTCCCGGTCCGGGTAGCCGGGTCCACCACGAGATCGGCGAAGGCGCTCTGCTGCTCCTCGGGCCCGGCCGGCGGTGCGGCCCGGCGCAGCAGGGCGCGCAGGCGCGCGGTCAGCTCGTCCAGCGCGAAGGGCTTGACGAGGTAGTCGTCGGCGCCGGCGTCCAGCCCGTCGACCCGTTCGCGCACGGCGTCGAGCGCGGTGAGGACGAGGATCGGCGTACGGTCCCCGAGTGCCCGCAGCCGGCGGCACACCGCGAGTCCGTCCAGCACCGGCATCATCACGTCCAGCACCATGGCGTCGGGCTGCCGGTCGCCCACCGCGCGCAGCGCCTCCAGCCCGTCGGCCGCCCCGCACACGGTGAACCCCTCGACGCAGAGGCCGTCCTCGACGGCGGCCCGCACCTCGGGGTCGTCGTCGACCACCAGGATCCGGGGCGCGGGCGGGCCCGCCGGTGCGGGGTCGCTGCCGCGGCCGGGGGTCATCCGCGCACCGCGGGCCGGGCGGGCGGCGTCCGGCGGCCGCGGCGGGAGAGCTCGGTGTTCATGGCCCCAGGCTGCCAAACGGCGTTCTCGGAAAGTTCTTGGGACCGGCGGTCGGCGCGCCAGGAGCCCGGCGGGGCGGTGTTCCACAGCGCGATCCCGCGGCGCAGCCGCATGATGTGCTGTGGAAGGTCGGCGACGTCATCTACCCCGGTGTCCAACACCTCCTGGTCGAAGCCGAGCAGCACCTCTGCTTCTCCTCCGGCTCGATGACCG